>NZ_JBFTZL010000194.1:0-6563 GCF_056406825.1 Arthrobacter sp. P1_A5
GTCGCCATCCCGCACATCCTGCCCCTCCCGCACGATCCCCGCCGCGCCACCTGGAACACCCTGGAAGGCCGGACAGTCGCTGACCTGGAGGAGCTCGTGGCCCTGCGGCACGACTTCCCCGACGCCACCTTCGGCGCCGCCGCGGACCCAACCGGCCGCTTAAGTACGGTCTCGACCACAGTCTCGACCACGCTCTCGACCGCGGGCCACTCCCGTGGCTGACACCGGCAGCCAGGGGCAACGCGGAAAGACTCCGGCTAACCGCCGGGAAGGGATCCCGCTGGGCCGGATCGCCGGCATTCCGGTATTTCTGGCGTATTCCTGGTTCATCATCGCGGCCTTCRCGGTGATCGCCTACGGGCCGGTCCTGCAGAGCAACAATCCGCGCCTCGGCGTCACCGCCTTCTTCGTCGCCTTCGCCTACGCGCTGCTGCTCCTGATTTCCGTGCTGGCCCATGAACTCGCGCACGCGCTGACCGCGAAGCTGTTCCACTGGCCCACGGAGAAAATTGTCCTCAACCTCTGGGGCGGCCACACCCAGTTCCAGAGCTTCACGGCCTCACCCGGCCGCTCCGTCCTGGTGGCGATGGCCGGCCCGGCCGCGAACTTCGTCCTTGCYGGCGCAGGCTGGCTCCCGCTTGCCTACGGCGACCTGAACGGCGTGGCCGACATCCTGGCCAACATCTTCGTCTGGGCCAACCTGCTGATCGGCATCTTCAACGTCCTTCCCGGCCTTCCGCTGGACGGCGGCCGGCTGGTCGAATCCGCCGTGTGGAAAGCCACCGGCAGCCAGGAGAAGGGCACAATTGCGGCAGGCTGGGCGGGCCGCATCATCGTGATCGCCCTCGCCCTGTGGTTCATTGTCCTGCCGCTGGTCAGCGGCGCGCGGCCGGATATTTCCTTCACTCTCATCACCGCCCTCGTGGGCAGCTTCCTGTGGATGGGGGCGTCTGCCTCGATCCAGCAGGCCCGCCTGCGGKGCCGGCTGCACCTCGTCGACGCCGCGGCCCTCGCCGAACCCGCCCTCGGCCTTCCGGAAACCGCGACGGTCGCGGACCTCCTGGACCGGGCGCCGGGCGGAAAGCCCGCCGTGGTGCTGTGCGACCGGGACGGCCGTCCGGTGGCCATCGTCGACGCCGGCGCCGCCGCCAGCGTGCCGGCCGGACTGGCCGCAGCGACCGCCCTGACCGCGGTCTCCTACCCCCTTGGCGCGGGCGCCTATGTCCCCGAATGGTCCAAGGGCCAGGAGCTCGTCCAGTACCTGGCCCAGCTTGAGGGCCAGGAGTACGCGGTGGTGAACCGCGAGGGCGCCGTCACCGGGCTGCTGCGCCAGTCCGCCGTCGTCCGGGCCATAACGGGCAAGTACCGGAACGAACGCCAGAACCAGGGGCAGAACCGGTAGAGTTACTGGGCGGTCGTGAATTTCCGGCCCCCACGCGCAAGGACCGGTGCCCGCCGGCATGTCCGCGGCCACACAGCTTTACAGGAGCGAGGAACATCTTCATGAGCAGCGACACCGCCGCAGGCACTAACACTGCCAACACCACCGCCGCCGCAGGCACTGACACTCCCACCGCCGGGGCCAGCAGTGCCGCCGGCGCGAATGGTGCCACCGGCGCGGCGCGCCGCCGCGGACCCTTCCGTGAAGGCGAACGCGTCCAGCTCACGGACGAGCGTGGCCGCATGAACACGATCACCCTCGAAGTCGGCGGGGCTTTCCACACCCACCGGGGCTTCCTGAACCATGACGAGATCATCGGCAAGCCCGACGGCTCAGTCGTGGTCAACAACGTCGGACAGCAGTACCAGACCCTGCGTCCGCTGCTCTCGGACTTCGTGCTCTCGATGCCCCGCGGCGCGGCCGTGGTCTACCCGAAGGACGCCGGCCAGATCGTGACCATGGCGGACATCTTCCCGGGCGCACGCGTCGTCGAAGCCGGCGTCGGCTCGGGCGCCCTGTCCATCTCCCTGCTGCGCGCGGTGGGGGACAACGGCTACCTGCATTCCTTCGAACGCCGCCAGGAGTTCGCGGACATCGCCCGCGGCAACGTCGAGACCATCTTCGGCGGACCGCACCCGGCCTGGAAGATCTCCCTTGGCGACTTCCAGGAGGAAGTGGTGCGCACCGAGGAACCAGGCTCCGTGGACCGCGTGGTCCTGGACATGCTCGCGCCGTGGGAGTGCCTCGACGCCGTCGCCACCGTCCTGGCCCCCGGCGGCGTATGGATCAATTATGTCGCGACTGTGACGCAGCTTTCGCGGACAGCCGAAGCCATCCGCGCGGACGGACGCTTCACCGAACCCGACGCGTGGGAATCCATGGTCCGCGGCTGGCATCTCGAAGGCCTGGCCGTCCGCCCGGACCACCGCATGGTCGCCCACACGGGCTTCCTGCTGGTAACCCGCCGCCTCGCCGACGGCGTCACGGGAATTTCGGTAAAGCGCCGCCCCTCCAAGACCGACTTTAACGAAGAAGACGTCAACGCCTGGACCCCGGGCGCTGTGGGCGAGCGTGCGGTCTCGGACAAAAAGCTGCGCCGCGCCGCCCGCGACGCAATCGCCGGAACGAACGTCGTCGACGCCCCGGAGATAACGAACTAGGCAGCATATTTCGGATGTCTCCAGCGGCACCCGCCTTCTTAGGGCTATGGTCTTAACAGAAGAGCAGGAAGGGGCTGATGCACGATGGAGACTCCGAATACTGACCCGGGCCGCACACCGGCCGAGGACGCAGCGGATGCTGCCGCCCGCACGGATGCGGCCCGCGCCGCAGACGGCGAGGGTGACCGGTATGCCACCAATGAACTGTCCGTCGCCGAGCGGCAGGTCAACATCCTCCGGGACAAGCTCCGCCACATTGACCGCCAGCTCGCCGCCGCGACGCAGAACAACTCCAAACTGGTCAGCATGCTGGAAACGGCCAAGGCCGAGATCCTGCGGCTGAAAAACGCCCTCGACCAGGAGGGACAGCCGCCGTACAGCTTCGGCACCATCCTCCAGCTCAACCCGAAACGGCAGCCGACGGCCGGGAACAGCGGCCAGGCGGCCACGGAGGAATCCGTGGACATCTTCAACGCCGGCCGCAAGATGCGCGTGGGAATCAGCCCGCTGGTCAACATCAGCCAGCTCGCCGTCGGGCAGGAAGTCCTGCTCAACGAAGCCCTGATGGTGGTCGCCGGACTCGGCTACGAGCGGGCCGGGGACCTCGTCACGCTCAAGGAAATGCTGGGGCCCGACCGTGCCCTGGTAGTGGGCCGCGCCGACGAGGAGCGGGTCATCCGGCTCTCCGGCGCCCTGCTCGCCCAGCGGCTCAGGGTCGGCGACGCGCTCTCGATTGATTCCCGGACCGGGTACGCGCTGGAAAAGATCCCGCGCTCCGAGGTGGAGAACCTCGTGCTCGAGGAAGTCCCGGACATCACCTACCAGGACATCGGCGGACTGGGCCCGCAGATCGAACAGATCCGCGACGCCGTCGAACTGCCCTTCCTGCACCCGGACCTGTACCGGGAGCACGGGCTCRAGGCGCCCAAGGGCATCCTGCTGTACGGCCCGCCCGGCTGCGGCAAGACCCTGATCGCGAAGGCCGTGGCCAACTCGCTGGCCGCCCGGGCTGCCGAGCGCGCCGGCAAGACGGACATGAAGAGCTACTTCCTGAACATCAAAGGACCCGAGCTGCTCGATAAGTACGTCGGCGAGACCGAACGCCACATCCGCCTGATCTTCGCGCGCGCCCGGGAAAAGGCGTCCGAGGGCAGCCCGGTGGTGGTGTTCTTCGACGAAATGGACTCGCTGTTCCGCACCCGTGGCACCGGCATTTCCTCCGACGTCGAAACCACCATCGTCCCGCAGCTGCTCAGCGAGATCGACGGCGTCGAACGGCTGGACAACGTGATCGTGATCGGCGCCTCGAACCGGGAAGACATGATCGATCCGGCGATCCTGCGCCCGGGCCGCCTGGACGTGAAGGTGAAGATCCAGCGCCCCGACGCCGAGGCCGCGGCCGACATCTTCAACAAGTACATCACCACGGACCTGCCCTTCCACGAGTCCGACCTCGGCGAGCACAACGGCGACGTGCAGGCGACCGTGGACGCCATGGTCCAACGCACCGTCGAGGCGATGTACTCCACCGAGAAGTCCAACGAATACCTCGAGGTCACCTACGCCAACGGCGACACCGAAATGCTCTACTTCAAGGACTTCAATTCCGGCGCCGTGGTGCAGAACGTCGTGGACCGGGCCAAGAAGTACGCCATCAAGGACCTGTTGACCATCGGCCAGAAGGGCCTGCGGATCGACCACCTGCTCCGGGCGGTCGTGGACGAGTTCCGTGAACACGAGGACATGCCCAACACCACCAACCCGGACGATTGGGCACGCATCTCCGGCAAGAAGGGCGAGCGCATCACGTACATCCGCACCATCGTCCAGGGCAAGGCCGGCCAGGAGCCCGGGAAGTCCATCGAGACGATGCCCAGCACAGGCCAGTACCTGTGACGGCTGTTGTCCCCGGCAAGCCCGCCGACACTGCGGGCGGGCTGCCGGTCGGCGGGGCGATGCGGGTCATGGGATCGGAGACCGAATACGGCATCCACGCGCCCTCGGCCCCGGGAGCCAACGCCACGATGATGTCAGCCCGGGTCATTCAGGCGTATGCCCAGGTGACCCGGCAGCGCGCCGCCGGCGGCGCCGAGACCCGGTGGGACTACACGGACGAGGAACCGCTGCACGACGCCCGCGGCTGGACCTTGGAGCGCAGCAGCGCGGACCCGGAACAACTCACCGACCAGCCTCCCGTTCTCGACGCCGAGGCGATCGCCCTCGCCTACGGGCGGCAGGAACTCGAGGCCGACGGCGAGGACGAGTCCGGCACGCTGCTGATGAACATGGTGCTGGGCAACGGCGCACGGTTGTATGTGGACCACGCCCATCCGGAGTATTCCAGCCCCGAGGTGACCAACCCCCGCGCCGCCGTCACGTGGGACGCCGCCGGCGACCTCGTGGCACTGGCCGCGGTCCGGCGCCTCGCCGCGGATCCCGAACTGCCGCCGATCAACCTGTACAAGAACAACACGGACAACAAATCGGTCTCCTACGGCTCGCACGAGAACTACCTGATGCCCCGCTCGGTGCCCTTCGGCGAAATCGTGCGCGGCCTCACGCCGTTTTTCGTCACCCGGCAGATCATTTGCGGTGCCGGGCGGGTGGGCCTCGGGCAGGACAGCGCCCGGGCCGGCTACCAGATCAGCCAGCGCGCTGACTTCTTCGAAACCGAAGTGGGCCTGGAAACCACCATCCGCCGCCCCATCATCAACACCCGGGACGAGCCCCACGCCACCGCGGACAAATACCGCAGGCTGCACGTCATCATCGGCGACGCCAACCTCAGCCAGGCCTCCAACTTCCTCAAGTTCGGCACCACCGCGATGGTCCTGAGCCTGATCGAGGCCGGGCTGGCGCCGCGGATCGAAGTCCATGAGCCCGTCGCCGCGCTGCAGGCCGTCAGCCACGACACCTCGCTCACCGGGCTGCTGCGCCTGGGCGACGGCCGGCGGATCAGCGCCCTGGACCTCCAGTGGATCTATTTCGAGGCCGCCTCCAAGCACGCGCAGGACACCGGCGTCGCGGACGCCGTGGACGGTGACGGCCACACTCACGAGGTCCTGGAGCGGTGGTCCGCCACACTGAGCGAACTCGGCGGTGACCGGGCGGCGGCCGCATCCTCAGTCGAGTGGCTCGCCAAACTGTCCCTGCTCGAGGGCTACCGCCAGCGTGACGGCCTGGGCTGGGACAACGCACGGCTGGGCCTTGTGGACCTGCAGTGGGCCGACATCCGCCCCGAAAAAGGGCTCTACTACCGGCTGCTGGCCCGCGACCGGATGCGCCGGATCGTCGACGACGCCGCGATCGCCCGTGCGGTGACCGAACCGCCGTCGGACACGCGGGCGTACTTCCGCGGGCGCTGCGTCAGCAGGTTCGGTGCAGACCTCGCGGGGGCCAGCTGGGACTCGGTGATCTTCGATGTCCCCGGCCGCGGCAGGCTCCAGCGGGTCCCAACCCGCGAGCCGCTGCGCGGGACCGAAGCCCTCACCGGCGGCCTGTTTGCCCGGCACAGGGAGGCCGGGACGTTCCTGGCAGAACTGCTCGGACTCAGCCCCGGTTCCTGAAAACAAAGCCCCCCGCGCGCGCCCCGGGCGTGGCACTATTGCTACAGGATGTCCCTTAGGAGAAAAGGGACGGACATGAAGGAGAAAACAATGGCAGGCCAGGAGCAGCAGCAGCCGCAGTCGCGGGACACCGAGGTTGACGAGGACGTCCCCGCCGCGCCGCCGGCCCCGGCGGACGCCCAGGCGTCGGCAGCCACCCAGGGCGTCGATGATCTCCTCGATGAGATCGACGGCGTGCTGGAGTCCAACGCCGAGGAATTCGTGCGCGCATTCGTCCAAAAGGGCGGCCAGTAGGAGCGCCGCCGGCCGCCGGATGAGGGCGGCGGGAGGGGCTAAGGGCCGGAAGAGTCGTTGATCCACCACGTTGAGGGAGAGCGTTAGTGCAGGAAACAACAG
>NZ_JBFTZL010000195.1:0-6548 GCF_056406825.1 Arthrobacter sp. P1_A5
CCGACCTCGTCCTCGATGTCCGGCGCGGCAGCGTTCCGGAGCTGGCTCACCGGCTGGAAGATGCGCTGGGGGAGCGCGCCGCGGCTAAGGCCGCGGCGGTGCCCACTCCGGCGTCGACAAAGGAAGTTGAATAGTGAGTACCGAATCAACCGTCATCAAAGTCACCGGACAAACGCCGGGTGAGAACTACGACGTCGTAGTGGGCCGCGGCCTCTTGGCAAGCCTGCCGGGCCTGCTGGGTGAGCGCGTCAAGCGCGTGCTGGTCATCCACCCCCGTGCGCTGCGGTTGACCGGGGACACCGTCCGGGAAGAGCTGGCCGCCGCCGGGTTCACCGCGCTGACCGCAGAAATCCCCGACGCCGAAGAGGGCAAACACATCGAGGTCGCCTCGTTCTGCTGGCAGGTGCTGGGGCAGAACGACTTCACCCGCTCCGATGCCATCGTCGCCGTCGGCGGCGGCGCCGTCACCGACCTGGCCGGCTTTGTCGCCGCGACCTGGCTGCGCGGCGTGAAGGTCATCCACATGCCCACGAGCCTGCTGGGCATGGTGGATGCCTCGGTCGGCGGCAAGACCGGCATCAACACCGCCGAGGGCAAGAACCTGGTGGGCGCGTTCCACCCGCCGGCCGGTGTCCTCGCGGACCTCGACACGCTGGAGACGCTGCCGAAGAACGAGATCATCTCCGGCATGGCCGAGGTCATCAAGTGTGGCTTCATCGCCGACCCGGCCATCCTGGACCTGATCGAGAAGGACCCGTCCGCTGTCTCCGATCCGCGCTCGGACATCCTGCGCGAACTGATCGAACGCGCCATCAGCGTCAAGGCCCGGGTGGTGTCCGAGGACCTGAAGGAAACCGGCCAGCGCGAGATCCTGAACTACGGCCACACCCTGGGCCACGCGATCGAACTCGCCGAGCGTTACTCCTGGCGGCACGGCGCYGCCGTCTCCGTGGGCATGATGTTCGCCGCCGAGCTCGCCCGCAGCGTCGGCCGGCTCAGCGACGCCGACGCCGACAGGCACCGCAGCATCCTGGAAAGCCTCGGGCTTCCCATCACCTACCGCCGCGACCGCTGGCAGGCCCTCCTGGACGGCATGCGCCGGGACAAGAAATCCCGCGGTGACCTGCTGCGGTTCGTGGTGCTCGACGGCGTCGGCCGGCCCGGCATCCTCGATGTCCCGGACACGTCCCTGCTGTTTGCCGCCTACCAGGAGATTGCCTCCTGATGCACATGGTCAAGGGCGGAACGAGCGAGTGGCCGGACGCGGGATTTCCCGGGATCCGGATCAACCCGCAGTCCCTGATGCCCCAGATCGTCAATGACGATGTCATGGCCGAGGCCCTGGCGGCCTCGACAGACCCCGGGGACCTGATCCTGGTCCGGCTCGTCGAAGGGCACGCGGCCGAAGCCGCCGAGCTCCTCGCCGAGGCCCGCTACAAGGACCCCGGCTCGCTCCGGCTGCGGATCTTCGAGGCGGACGTGCTCCGGGTCTCGAACCGGTTCGACCGGGCGGTGGAGGTGTTCCGCCAACTCCTCGCCGAGACCCAGGGCACCCTGGAGGAGGCCGCCGTCCGCCAGCACCTCGGCAGGGCCTACTTCGCCGGCGGGAACATTGGCGCCGCCGTCGAATCCTTCGCCAAGGCACTGGATCTGCGCGTCGCCGGGTCCGCCGACGCGGCCCTCATCTACGCCTCCACGGTGGCGCTGCAGCGCGCCCGGGACGTGCTGGAACAGCAGTCCTGAGCCCGCGTCAGCCAGCTGTCCGCCGGAACCGGTAGAATAGAACTTGGATTTTTGACAAACACGCGTTGGCGGCCACTTGGCATGCCGGCCCGGCATAAGCGTCCGACCGCTAGCACCGGTCGAATGGAACCATCGAGAAACTAAGAGGATACTGTGGCAACCACTAACGACATCAAGAACGGAACCGTCCTTAAGCTTGAGGGCCAGCTTTGGAACATCATCGAGTTCCAGCACGTCAAGCCCGGCAAGGGTGGCGCGTTCGTGCGCACCAAGATGCGCAACGTGATGTCCGGCAAGGTGGTCGACAAGACCTTCAACGCCGGACTGAAGATTGAGACCGCCACGGTGGACCGCCGCGACTACCAGTACCTGTACCAGGACGGCGCCGACTTCGTCTTCATGGACACCTCGGACTTCGACCAGCTCACCGTTTCCGCCGCCACCGTCGGCGACGCCACCAACTTCATGCTCGAGAACCAGATGGTCAACATCGCCATCCACGAGGGCAACCCGCTCTACATCGAGCTGCCCCCGAGCGTCGTCCTCGAAATCACCTACACCGAGCCGGGCCTGCAGGGCGACCGCTCCTCGGCCGGCACCAAGCCCGCCACCCTCGAAACCGGATACGAGATCCAGGTGCCGCTGTTCGTCGAGAACAACACCAAGGTCAAGGTCGACACCCGCGACGGCAGCTACCTCGGCCGGGTCAACGACTAGTGAGTGCGCGCGGTAAGGCCCGGAACCGGGCCCTCGATGTGCTCTTTGAGGCCGAGCAGCGCTCAGCCTCCGCGTTCGACGTGCTGAAGTCCCGCCGCGAGCAGACAGACCAGATCGTCAACCCCTACACCCTCGAAATCGTCGAAGGCGTGGTCTCGCACCAGGTGGCCATCGACGAATTCCTGGAGACCTATTCGCAGGGCTGGACCCTGGAGCGCATGCCCTCCGTGGACCGCATCATCCTGCGGATCGGCACGTGGGAACTGCTCTACAACGACGACGTCCCGGACGGCGTGGCGGTCAGCGAGGCCGTGGCCTTGGCCAAGACGCTCTCCACGGACGAGTCGCCGTCGTTCATCAACGGCCTGCTGGGCCGGCTGCAGCAGCTCAAGCCCTCGCTGCTGGCRTAAGCTCTCAGCGCCCCGAAGAACCCCGGCCAGGACATCCTGGCCGGGGTTCTTTCTTTTCCCCGGTTGCCCCGGTCCCTAACCGACGACGGCGGCCCGGAGCGCGGCGATCTCGGCGAGCTGGTGCTGCTCATCGCGCTGGTGTGCCGGCACGTCCCGGCCGCTGAGAATCCGTTGCCGGGTGAGGGCGAGCTGGGTGGCTGCATCGAGCAGCGCCTTCATCTGCACGCCCCGCCCGGTGGACCTGGCCCAGCGCAGCGCGGAACGGCGGCCGGCGGCAGTGGACAGCATGTCCACCTCGGCCGCGGTAAACCAGCCCGCGGCCGCGTATTCGGTCAGCCGCTGGCGCGTGAGCCTGCGCTCAGCCACCCGCAGCAGCACGATCACCAGCACCGCCAGCAGGAAGATCGGCACCTGCACCATCACATACCGGCCCAGGAAGTCCCGGCCCATGCTGTTCCAGGCGCTGTGCAGCAGCATCGCGGGGACGAGGCCGGCGAAGAACGCCAGCACGGACAGCCCGGTGCTCCCGCGGCCGGCGGCGAAGCCCATCACCAGACCGGTCGTACCCGTGAAAATGGCGTGGGCGAAGGGTGAGAGGACCCCGCGGAGAAAGAAGACCACCGCGAGGTCCGTGCCGGGGTCGCTGGATTCGGCGATGGCGCGGCCGAAGTAGAGGATGTTCTCGGTAAATGCGAAGCCCGCCGCGATCGTGAAGGCGAACACCACACCGTCGACCGGTCCGTTGAAGTGTTTCGGGGCAAAGAGCACGAGCAACAGCAGCCCCAGGGACTTGGCGAATTCCTCCACCACCGGTGCCTGGACCGTCACGGCGAACGTCGTATAGTCCAGTCCCGAGGCAGGCCCGGCCGCCAGTGAGAAATAGGGCTGGATCAGCATCGTCACCGCGATCGAGACGACGGCTCCCCAGGCAAACGCGAAAAGCAGCAGGGGTTTCGGCTCGGGTTCCCAGCGGTCGATGAAGCGCACCGTCAGCAACACGGTCCCCAGGGGAACCAGCGAGGCCACGAAACCAATGGCAAAGCCGGTGATTCCGGTCCTTTCCAGCAGGAAGGGCACCACCAGGAAGAGGCAGAGGACCGCCAGGAATCC
The DNA here is from genome assembly GCF_056406825.1 of Arthrobacter sp. P1_A5. NCBI lineage: Bacteria > Bacillati > Actinomycetota > Actinomycetes > Micrococcales > Micrococcaceae > Arthrobacter > Arthrobacter sp. P1_A5. The sequence goes on from NZ_JBFTZL010000195.1 coordinate 3,981, forward strand.
GCCGGCCATCACCAGGCCAAAAACACCGGAACCGCGGCCGTTCTTCCAGCCCGGTCTGCCTCCCGCCGGCCCGGCGGGAGGCAGCGCCGGCCGCAACTGGCCGCCGTCGTTGGCAGGAGCCTGCTGGTAGTTCGCCGGCTGGACACGCCCCAGCCACGTCGGGTTGGCCTGCCGGGGCAGCGGCCCCTGGCGCGGGCCGCCGGGGTGTTCATGCCCCGGCCGCGGTCCGTTCATCGTCATGGAACCGAGCCTATGTCCGTGTGAGGTTAAACGCATTCCGGCGGCGACGGGGCGACGGTGCCGTTGTGGTAATTTGAAAGAGCAAATAATCCTTTTTTAATTCCGTCCCGTGAGGCGGGGAAAGGGGAGACGAGCTTTGACTTCCGTGCCTTCAGCACCGGGTCCGGCGCAGGTGGTGCTCACCCGGGTTGTCCTCAACCAGGCTGACATCGACCGCGCGCTCACTCGTATCGCCCATGAAATTCTTGAGGCCAACAAGGGCTCCCAGGACCTCGTCCTGCTGGGCATCCCGCGCCGGGGCTATCCCCTCGCCGTCCGCCTCGCCGCCAAGATCGCCGCCGCGGATCCCACCGTGGACGCCGCCGCCATCGTCGGTCAACTCGACGTCACGATGTTCCGCGACGACCTCTCGCACCAGCCCACCAGGCCGCCGTACCCCACCCAGCTGCCGCGCACCGGCATCGACAACAAAGTTGTGGTGCTGATCGACGACGTGCTCTATTCCGGGCGCACCATCCGGGCAGCACTGGACGCCCTCATCGATCTCGGCCGGCCGCGGATTGTCCGCCTCGCGGTGCTGATCGACCGCGGCCACCGGGAACTGCCCATCCGCGCCGACCATGTCGGCAAGAACCTGCCCACCTCCTCATCGGAGAAGGTCCGGGTCCGGCTCGAGGAAACCGATTCTGCCGGAGGCGGGGCAACAGACGGCGCCCCCGACGGCGCCCCCGTCAATGAAGTCGTCATCGAGGCCACCGCATGAGGCACCTGCTCTCCACCGAAGACCTGAGCCTGCACAACGCCATCCGCATCCTGGACACCGCCGAGGAAATGGCTGCGGTGGGGGAGCGCGAGGTCAAAAAGCTCCCCGCCCTGCGGGGGCGCACCGTGGTCAACCTCTTCTTCGAGGACTCCACCCGCACCCGGATCTCCTTCGAAGCCGCCGCCAAGCGGCTCTCCGCCGACGTCATCAACTTCGCCGCGAAGGGCTCGTCCGTCTCCAAGGGCGAGTCGCTGAAGGACACCGCCCAGACCCTCGCCGCGATGGGCGCCGACGCCGTGGTCATCCGGCACTGGGCCTCCGGCGCCCCGCACCGGCTCGCCGCGACCGACTGGATCGACGCCGCCGTCATCAACGCCGGCGACGGCACCCACGAACACCCCACCCAGGCGTTGCTGGACGCGTTCACGATGCGCCGGCACTGGTCGAAGCTCGCCGGCACGCCGTCTGCCGGCGCCGACCTCAAAGGCATGCGCGTCGCCATCGCCGGTGACGTCCTGCACTCGCGCGTTGCCCGCTCCAACGTCTGGCTGCTGCGCACCCTCGGCGCCGAGGTCACCCTCGTCGCGCCGCCCACGCTGCTCCCCATCGGCGTCGAAAAATGGCCGTGCGCCGTCAGCTTTGACCTCGACGAGACCCTCGCGCAAGGCGTGGACGCCATGATGATGCTCCGCGTCCAGGGCGAACGGATGAATGCCTCGTTCTTCCCCACCACGCGCGAATACTCGCGGCGCTGGGGCTTCGACGACAACCKGCTCCGTGCCCTCGACAGCCTGGGGCTCAAGGACACCATCATCATGCACCCCGGCCCCATGAACCGCGGCCTGGAAATCTCCGCGGCCGCGGCCGACTCGCCCCGCTCCACCGTGCTGGCGCAGGTGCGCAACGGCGTCTCTGTCCGGATGGCGGCTCTGTACCTGCTGCTGTCCGGGGAAAACCGCGAGCCCGCCGTCGCACCAGTTTCTGCCCCTGCCTCTGCCTCTGCGGCCGCGTCCGCGGCGCACGCCGCCATTCCGAACCTCACTTATTCCCACCAGGAGAGCCACTGATGGCCGATCAGCACCAGAACGCAGACAACAGCGGCGCCTACCTCATCCGGGGGGCCTCGATCCTGGGCGGAGCAGCMGGGGACATCCTGATCCGGGACGGCGTGATCGCCGCCCGCGGCCGTCAGCTGGACGCCGACGGCGCCGGGGTGCGGGACGCAACAGTAATTGACGCCGCGGGCCTTGTCGCGCTCCCGGGCATGGTGGACATCCACACCCACCTGCGCGAACCCGGCCGCGAAGACGCCGAAACCGTCGAAACCGGCACCCGGGCCGCCGCCCTGGGCGGCTACACGGCCGTGCACGCCATGGCCAACAGCACCCCGGTGGCGGACACCGCCGGCGTCGTGGAGCAAGTCCTCACCCTTGGCCGGACCGCCGGCTGGGTGGACGTCCGCCCGGTGGGAGCAGTCACCGTGGGCCTCGCGGGGGAGCAGCTCGCCGAGCTCGGCGCCATGGCCGACTCCCGCGCCCACGTGCGGGTGTTCTCCGACGACGGCA
>NZ_JBFTZL010000196.1:0-6518 GCF_056406825.1 Arthrobacter sp. P1_A5
GCACGCCGCTGCGCACCAGCCGCGGGGAGGCCACCAGCAGCGCCAGCAGCAGCACGGCGGCAACACCGTACAGCGCCTGTGCCGCCTGCGCGCCGCTGGGCGCCGGTGTGCCCGCCCCGGGAAGCGGGACCGTGCCGGGGGCCGGGAACGGTGCCTGGGTGGAACCGTCACCGGGGGTCAGGGCGTCGTTGCGGTCGTTGGTGCTGGCACCGCTGCGGGCGGCGGCATCCGTGGCGTACGCCGGAACGACGCCGCGGGACGGTGTCGGCTCAAACGCGACCCAGCCCACGCCCTGGAAGTAGAGCTCCGGCCAGGCGTGGGCGTCCCGGGCATCGACCTCGAACTCCGGAAGCGGGCCCTGGCCCGAGACCRCCACCGTGGCCCCGGTGGGCCGCCCCGGCGCGTAGCCCACGGCGATCCTGCTCGGAATGCCCTCCAGCCTGGCCATCACGGCCATGGCGGAGGCGAAATGAATGCAGTAGCCGCTCTTCTGGGTCAGGAAGTCCGCCAGCACSGACAGGCCGTTGCCGTCGTAGCCGCCCTGCACGGGGGACTGCAGAGAGTAGGTGAACTCGGCGGAGCGCAAATACCTCTGGATGGCCATGGCCCGCGMATACGGCGAGTTGGCACCCGCCGTCACAGTCTTAGCCGTGCTGCGCACAACCTCCGGAACATTCGACGGTTCCCGGAGGAACAGTTCGGGGACACCGCGCACCTGCCCGGAAGCGCCCGCCAGCAGCGCTGCCGTGAGCTGCGGAGTCACGGACGAGACCACATATTGCTGGTCGCGGGAATTTGTGTCCACACCCTTGATGCTCAGCGTGGCGGGGTCCCAGCTCCAGCGCCCCGAGAGGCCGTTGACAGCTTCCGGCGCATACGGCGCGGGCAGGTACGGGCTCGTGTACTGGCCGGTGTTGACGGCCGTAATCACGCGGAGCTCGGCCGGGGCGGTCTCATGCCCGGCCTCGAGCCGGCCCGTTCCCGGCTGCCGGCTCGACTCCCGGTCATCGGGTGACCAGGCATCGCCGTCAAAGGTGTCCACCGTCACCGAGCGCAGGTACGGCGTCGTCGGCGCGTTCGTGGCGAAGGTGATCCGGCCCTCGCCGGAGGGGCTGCGCAGGCTGTTGCCCAGGCTGATCATCGGATTGAGGCCGGTGGCGCCGCCGAACGGGTTCAGCCGCGAGCCCTGCGGGAACGTGCCCTGGTCGAAACCCGGGATGACCAGCTGCAGCACCAGCGTGAGGGTCAGCGCCGCGACGGCCGTGACCGTGCCGCGCCGCAGCTGCCCGGGGTTGCGGGCGGTATCGGCCAGGGTGCGGGTATCCGGCGTGTACCAATGGCTGCAGCCGAGGATCAACAGGTACCCGACTGCGGCGCCCACGAACCCCAGCACCCCCACGCTTTGCGGCTTGACCATGGCCGGCACCACGAGGATTGCCAGGATTCCGAGCCCGCTCGTGGCCGGCAGCGCCAGCGGGAACGCCAGGGCATCGATGAGGATCACGAGCAGTCCGAGGACCGCGCAGATCAGCATGACGATTCCGGCGTTGGGGGCCACTGGGGTGCTCTCGGCCAGGACCGTTTCGCTGGCCCGCCGGAGGAACTTTCCCAGGTAGTTCATGGTCTCCGGGGAGGGGATGAACCCGGCAATGCTGTGCTGCCGGAAGAAGATGAAGGTCACGGCCACGATCAGCGCAACCAGGCCGCCGGCGGTGACCAGCCAGGGCCGGGCACGCAGGGACCGGAGCACCGCGAGGGAGAACGCAACGGAGAGGACGGTACTGAACACCGGGGAGTACCAGGCCCAGCCCCGCAGGACGCCGTTGAATCCGAGGGCCGCGCCCGCGACGGCCACCGCGACGGCGGTCGCCATCACCCAGGGCTTGGCACCGGGTCCGTCCGGCCGGGACGCCGCACCGGGGGAGAGGGCTGTCGGTTCTTCTTCGCCGGCCGTGCCGGTGCCGGTTCCGTGGCTGCGTTGCGGGGCGAGGGTCATGGCCGGGCCCCCACGCCGCGKCGGACGTCGGCCCCGGCGGACATCCCCGGGTCTGCCTGGTCGAAGGCTGCCCAGGCGTCAGGCAGCGAGCTCTGGGCGGATACGGCCAGGGCCCGCCATCCGCCCAGCCGCAGCGCCTCCAGCACCTCGGGCACTTCGCCGGAGTCCTGTGCCCGGTCCGTGACCAGCAGCGCGAAGGCGTTCGCGCCGAACCCGGCGGCCGGGGACAGCGCCCGGGCCTCGGCCGGAGTCAGGCTGCCCAGGACCGCCAGGACAGGTCCGCGCAGCCGGTGGGCGGAAAGTTTGTCCATCAGGGTGTCGTCGAAGGCGTGCGGGGCACCCCCGGTGCCCGCAGCGGCCCCGGAGCGGAATCCACCCGCCGCGGAGGACCCGGTGCTGGTTCCCGCCGCGGCCTCCTGCGGGCGGGCCTGGGGGCGGGGCGCCGTGCGGTCACGGCGCGGGTGGTTGTGGTGGTGGGTGTGGTGCGGGCCGGAAAGCTCGATGGCAGCCAGGCTTTCGGCGATGGACTGCAGCCCGGCCGTTCCGGTGTATTCCTCGGCTTCCGGGTCGGGAGCGGACGGCGAATTCCGGAAGGCCGGCGCGCCCGCGCTGTCCAGGAACCGCAGTGAGTAGTTGCGTTCCGCGAGGTGCGCCCCGATCGACATCGCCGCCGTGACAGCCCACTCGAAGGCATCAGAGGTCAGCAGGTCGTGGCCGTCCCCCTCGCCGCCGCCCGGGTGGCCGCCGGAGGAATGTGCACTGTGGCCGAACACCCCGTGGGGGTAGGCCGAGAGCCGCTGGTCCAGGATGATGGTCGCCTCGGGGGTCGTGACGGATTCCTCCTGCCGCACCATGAGCGAACCGTGGCGGGCGGTCGCGGCCCAGTGCACCCGGCGCAGCGGATCCCCGTGGCGGTATTCGCGGGTCATGACGTCGTCGTCGCTGGGATTGGCCCGGGCCCGCGTGGGTGTGACACCGTCGTGCCCGCGGGCACCGGCGAGCCCCGTCTCCGGCAGCTCGATGGCGGCGGGCGTCACGGTGAGGAGGTCGCCGTCGTCAATCGCGTGGCGGTGGAAGGAGAGCCCGAAGGGATCGCTGAATTCCGCCGTGACGGGCCCGATCAGGAACTGGCCGCGCCTGGCCGAGCGGAGGTGGTACTCATAGCGGCTGGTGCCGCCGGCTGCCGCACGTGCCGGGAACCGGAAGACAGGCGATTCGCCGAACCGGGCCGGCAAGTGTTCCTCCATGACGGCGTGGCCTGTGCCCGCCCCGGTCCGCGCGACGGCCAGCCGCACCGTGGCACGGGCGGACGTTTCAACCGGCGACGGGCTGAATTCGCGGTAGACCCGGAACCTCGGCTTCAGGACCCGGGTTCCAGCCAGGGCGAGCACCGGCAGCACCAGCAGCAGGACGGCCAGGGCCAGCAGGTCCCGGCGCCCCATGATCTGCGCGGCCAGCAGCGACACCGCACCCGCGCCGAGCAGGCCCCAGCCGCGGCTGCTGAAGAAGTGCCCGGGGAACCGATCCCTTATCGCCACGGCGGAGCCATTCCCTAGTGCGGATTGGGCACGTTGGGCGGCGGCGCGGCTGCCATGGCCGAGGCCTTCTTCCGGCCAGGGCCGCCGGTTCCGTTGGGTGAGGCCGTCACGTCCGGGGTGACGGGTATCTTGGCGATGATGGCCCGGATGACGCTTTGCGGCGTCTCACCCGCGCTGGCCGCCTTGCGGTCGAGGATGATCCGGTGGGCGAGCACCGCTTCGGCGACGCTGACGACGTCGTCCGGCAGCACAAAGTCCCGTCCCTCCAGCGCGGCGGTGGCCTTCGCCGCACGCAGGAGCTGCAGCATGGACCGCGGGCTGGCGCCGAGCCGGAGAAGCCCGCTTTCCCGCGTGGCCCGGCCCAGGGCCACGGTGTATTCCTTGATGGACCGGGACACGTACACCTGCTGCACCGTGGCAATCATGGCGGCCACTTCCGCCGCGGTGACCACTGCCGTCACACGCGCCAGCGGAGAGGAGGCCTGGTGGGTTTCGAGCATCTCCATCTCGGACTCACGGTCCGGGTAGCCCATGGAAATCCGGGCCATGAAGCGGTCCCGCTGCGCTTCCGGCAGCGGATACGTGCCCTCCATCTCAATGGGGTTCTGCGTCGCCACCACCATGAAGGGCTCATCCAGCCGGTAGGACGTGCCGTCCACCGTGACCTGGTGCTCCTCCATGCACTCCAGCAGGGCTGACTGGGTCTTGGCCGAGGCGCGGTTGATTTCGTCCCCGATGACGATATTGGCGAACACCGCGCCGTGCCGGAACTCGAAGGTCCGGGTCGCCTGGTTGTAGATGGACACGCCCGTGACGTCGGACGGGAGCAGGTCCGGGGTGAACTGGATCCGGCTGACGGAGCAGTCGATGGTGCGGCCCAGCGTCTTCGCCAGGAGCGTCTTGCCCACCCCCGGGACGTCTTCGAGGAGCAGGTGGCCCTGGGCGAGGAGGACCGTGAGCGCCAGTTTGGCCGCTTCGGCCTTGCCGTCGATGACCGTATTGATCGCCGTCAGGATCCGGGTGCTGGCTGAGTGGAAAGCGTCGGCATCCATGGCCGGCAGTTCATGCCGCGGGGGCCGCTGTCCGGATGCGTTTGGGTCCAAGGACGGGCGGCCTGGGAGACTCTGTCCCTGGGGGAGGATGTCGTCTACGGAAGTGCGGTGGTAATCCATCGGCAGCCTTTCAGCCCTGGTGGGTCCCGGATCTGACCGCCCGCGGCGGCCGGGGCCCCGCAGTGGCATTCACCTGTTTCCTAACGGGGAAATTACAGAGTATTAACAGACTACTAACACAACTGCCGGCCCTGACAGAGAGTTCCGGGGAAATCTGGCCTCCGGTTAGGGTGGATGAATGCTCAATCCCCTCACTCCCGTCCCCTTCCGGTCGCCTGGAAACGACGGTACCGGACGCAGCGGGTATCCGCCCGCACCGGAACCGCTTCCCGTGCCGGTCATGGACAACCACACGCATTTGGACTTTCCCGACGCGGAGCTTGAGGTGGGCATCAAGGACGCCCTCGATGCCGCCGCCGCCGTGGGCGTGCAAGGCGCCGTGCAGGTGGGCTGCGACCTCGAATCGTCCCGGTTTACGGTCAACGCGGTCGACCTCGATTCCCGGCTCCTGGGCGCTGTTGCCCTCCACCCCAACGACGCCCCCGGCTACGCCCGGCGCGGCGGCCTGGAGGATGCCCTGGCCGAGATCGAGGCGCTCGCCGGCCATCCGAGGATCCGGGCGATCGGGGAGACCGGCCTGGACTTCTTCCGGACCGAGGGGGAGGGCCTGACCCACCAGCGCTATTCGTTCCGCCGCCATATCGACATCGCCAAACGGCTCGGACTGACGCTGCAAATCCACGACCGCGACGCCCACGACGACGTCGTCCAGGTCCTGCGCGAAGAGGGGGCCCCGGAGCGGGTGGTCTTCCACTGTTTCTCCGGCGGCGAGGCACTCGCCCGGACCTGCAACGCGGAGGGCTGGTACATGTCCTTTGCCGGAACTGTGACATTCAAGAACGCGACGGACCTGCGGGACGCGCTGTCTATCGCTGAGCCGAGCCGGATCCTGGTCGAGACCGACGCGCCCTTCCTCACCCCGCACCCGCATCGCGGCCGGCCCAACGCGAGCTACATGGTTCCGTACACCGTGCGGGCTATGGCCGATGTGACCGGGTCGGAGCTTTCCGGGCTGTGTGCGCAGATCGCCGCAAATACGGTGCGGGCGTACGGATCCTGGGACTGAACCGCCCTCATCCAGCTCCCCGGCATAGATACCAGGTATGCACAAATTCTTGGTTCCTTTATAACGCTTCGATTACAGTGGTCAACTATTAGCCGGGGTCGGGGAAGGCCTACGGATAATTTCACTCCAGCAGGGCGTGCATTGTGGCCAACAAACCACATGCGCGCTCTCGTTTTGGGTGAGGCAGTGCACGCATGTTCCGTGACGCTCCGGACGCTGTCCGGAGCCGCCGTTGGCGCGCTCGCGGTGGATGGCCACGTGCACTTTTCCCCGTGCCCGGAAGGTCCAAGAGATTCGGGCAATTGTGGTCAAGTTCTTCACATCGGACGGCAAGTTCAGCTTCGTCAAGGTTGGCACGCAGCTCGTGGTGCTGGTGGCACTGGTGCTGGGCCTCGTGGCCTTCGTCGGCAATAACAAGACGATCACACTCAACGTGGATGGCAAAGTCAGCTCCGTCCAGACCTTCGGCGGAACCGTCGGGGAAGTCGTCAAGAGTGCCAAGGTTGAACTGCAGCCATCTGACAGGGTGTCGCCTTCAGCGGACGCCCACGTGCAGGACGGGTCAGTCATCAACGTCAACCTCGCCAAGGCCGTCAAGGTCAGCCTGGACGGCGCCGAACGGACCATCTCCACCACMKCGCCCACCGTCGAAGGGCTCGTGACCGARCTCGGCGTGGCCAGCGCCTCGCAGGTSTCSGYRCCCAAGGACGCCCAGCTCGCCGTCTCCGGCTCCTTCGTCTCCATCT
>NZ_JBFTZL010000197.1:0-7986 GCF_056406825.1 Arthrobacter sp. P1_A5
ACTCGGCGCCGTCACCGCGGACGGTCACGCAACCGAGGTGGGCAAGACCCTGGCCCGGGTCCCGACTGACCCCCGCCTTGCCCGCGCCCTGCTGGACGGCGCCGCGACGGTGGGCTACCGCACGGCGGCCGAGGCCGTCGCCCTGGTGTCGGGGGACCAGCGCGCACCGGGCGCAGACCTCACCAGACTGCTTGCCGCGCTGCGGACGGGCCGCGATCCCGGATCCCGGCGCTGGTCGGAGGACGTCCGGCGGATGGAATCAATCGCCCGGCAGGAATCCACCGGTGGCGGGCACCAGAAGCCATCCCGCGCCGCGCCGGTTGCGTCTGCTGGGGCCGTTGGTGCCGCGGAGGCCGTCGGGTTTGTCGTCGCCCTGGCCTTTCCGGACCGGGTGGCGCGCCGCGTTCCGGGCCAGGGGCCGGCACAATACCTGCTGACCTCCGGAACCCGGGCCGGGTTGCCGGCCGGCAGCGCCCTGTCCGGGCACGAATGGCTGGGAGTGGCCGAAGTGTCCCGCGCACAAGGGCGCGATGCCGCGGGGACCGGTGCCGTCATCCGCTCTGCGGCGCCGCTGACGGCGGACACCGCAGAGGCCGCCGCCGGCAACCTCCTGAGCGACACGCTGCAGGCGCGGTTTAGCCAGGGCCGGGTCTCGGCCCGGCGGGAGCGCCGCCTGGGCGCGATCGTGCTCTCGTCCACCCCGGTACGGCCTCCTGCGCAGGAAGGCCGCGCAGCTGTGGCCCGCGCACTGGCCAGCGAGGGGCTGGCCACCATCGGATGGTCGAACGCGGCGGACGGCTTGCGCCGCCGTCTTGCCCTGCTGCACCGGGAGCTGGGCGGGGCATGGCCCGACGTTTCCGAGCCCGCGTTGCTGGCCCGGCTTCAGGACTGGCTGGCCCCGGAGCTCGCGGCGTTGGCCGGCGGGGCATCGACGGGCGGGATCGACCTCGCCGGCCCGCTGGGCCGGCTGCTGCCGTGGCCCGAGGCGGCCCGGCTGGGCGAACTGGCACCCGAGTCGCTGGCGGTCCCCAGCGGATCCCGGATCCGGATCGACTACCCGGACGCGGCAGACGCCACCGGCCGGCCCGTGGTGGCCGTCAAGCTGCAGGAGTGCTTTGGCTGGGCGGAGACGCCGCGGCTGGCCGACGGGCGCGTGCCGGTGCTGTTCCACCTGCTCTCGCCGGCCCGCCGGCCCCTGGCCGTGACGGACGATCTCGCGTCCTTCTGGTCCGGGCCCTACGCCCAGGTCCGGGCCGAAATGCGCGGCCGYTATCCGCGGCATCCGTGGCCTGAAGACCCGTGGACCGCGCCCGCGACGGCCCGGACCAAGCCGCGGAACTAACGCCTGACCAGCTGCCCGGCGCTGCCAACTGACCACTCGCGCCGCGCGGTCAACAGGGGCATGATGAAGGAGCACGACGCCGGCGGGCCTCCGGACCCGCGGGACGACGGGCAAACAGGCCGGTCAACCGGGCCGGGCAAACCTGCCCGTCAAACAAAAAAATCAGCCACGCGATGAAGAGTGATGGCCATGCACCTTGCGTTCGTCTCCATTCCCGCCTACGGACACGTCAACCCGACCCTGCCGCTGGTGGCGGAGCTCGTGGTCCGGGGGCACAGGGTCACATACTTCACGTCCGCCGACTTTGAACCGCTGATCCGCAAGGCCGGCGCGGACTTTCACGCGTCCGGCGGGAACTGGATGGCATCGATGCCTTCCTTGGGGCCCGGGCAGAGGGCGCAGGCGCACCTCATGCTGCCGATCATGCACCGCGTGTTCGAGGACCTCAGAACCAGCTTTCCGGCGCTGGTCGATCAACTCCGCCAGGACCCGCCGGACGCCATCTGCTTTGACGCGATGACGCTCAGCGGCAGCATGGCGGCGGAAAAGATCGGCGCCCCGGCCATTGCCCTCATGCCCACCTATGCCACCAACGAGCACTTCTCGCTGAGATCGCTGATGCCTGCCCCGCCACCGGACGGCGCCGATGAGATGGCCAAGGTTGCCCTGGCCATGGGCCGATTGCTGGCGGAATTCGCGGCCGGGCAGGGCGTGCGGACACCGCGGATGTTCGATGGTCCGCCTGCGCCGTTCAACATCGTGTTCCTACCCCGCGAATTCCAGCCCATGGGGGCGACCTTCGATGACCGGTTCCGGTTTGTGGGTCCCAGCGTCGGCGGCCGGGACACCGACGGCGAATGGGAGCGTGAGGGAACGGGACCGCTGTTGTTCATCTCGCTGGGCACCACCCCGCTGAACCGCCGGCCGGACTTCTTCCGGATGTGCCTTGACGCCTTCGGCGGAAGCGAGTGGGACGTCGCGATGGCCGTCGGGGACCAGACCAGCATGGCCGATCTCGGAACGATTGCGCCGAACATCCGGGTCCGGCCGGTCTTCCCGCAGTTGCAGGTACTGCGCCGGACCGCCGTCTTCATCACCCACGCGGGCATGAATTCGACCATGGAAGCGCTGTATTACGCCGTCCCAATGGTGGCCGTGCCCCAGCAGCCGGAACAGGCGGCCACCGCCCGCCGGCTGGAAGAACTGGGTCTTGGCCTGCGCCTTGCGCCGGAGGACGTCGGGTCCGAAGCGCTCCGGGCCGCGGTCACCGCGGTCCATACGGACGCGCAGGTCCGGCGCAACCTGGCCGCGATGCGTGATGTTGTCCGCAGCGCGGGAGGGGCCGTGGCCGCCGCCGACGCCATCGAGGCGCGCGTGCAGCACGGGGCGGGCCGGTTCGGCGACGTCGGTTAGGCCGGGCCGTGACGCCAGACCGGTCAGGGGAGCGCGGCCGCCGGATTATCGCCGTGTGTCTTCAGGAATTCGGCGACCGTCGCCGCCAGTGACGCCCCCGCCTCGTCGGCACTGCGCTTCGCGCCGGCAACGGCAAAGGAGTGGTCCCCGCCCTCGCGCCACTCCACGGTCGCGGACGGCCCGATTTTGGTCGCCACGGCCTCCAGCAGTTCCGGGGTGGCGAACGTGTCCCGCGTGCCCTGCAGGAAGAGCATCGGCAGCGTCAGCCCATAGAGGTGCTCGTCGCGGAGCTTTTCCGGTTTCCCCGGCGGGTGCAGCGGGTAGCCCAGATAGACCAGCCCGGCAGCCGGCATGCCTTCCGCCACGGCCATTGAGGCCATGCGCCCGCCGAACGATTTCCCGGCGGCCCACAACGGCCGGCCCGCGGAACGGGATGCGGCGGCGGCCATGGCCGCCCGCCAGGTGGCGATGGCAGCCGGCGGCCGGTCCGGGAATTTTCGTCCTGCCTCGCGGTAGGGGAAGTTGAAGCGCAGGGTGGCGACGCCGAGTTCGTTCAGGGCGCGGGTGAAGCCCACAAGGAAGGGATGGTCCATTCCCGCCCCGGCGCCGTGGGCAACAACCAGGGTTGCGAAGGAGTCCTCGGGGCCGGCAAAGACGCCCGACACTGCGGCGTCGCCGACGTCAAGGGTGATCGGGAGCTCGGGCGTTGTCATGTGTCCATCATGCCCGGTGGAGGATGTTCCGCTCTTCAACTGTCCCCGCCGCCGGGGTAGGTTGTCCCCATGGCCAAGGAAGAAGTCCATCTCACCGTCAGCGGTCCGCACGGCGACCGGGAGTTGCGGGTGTCGAGCCCGGCGAGGGTCGTCTGGCCCGGCCTGGGACTGACCAAGCTGGACCTGGCCCGGTACATGGTGGCCGTCGGGGATGCCTTCCTGGCGGCGAACGGGGACCGGCCGGTGACCCTCCAGCGGTTCAAGGACACGGTGGACGGCGAGCAGTTCTTCTCCAAGAACCCGCCCAAGGGTGCGCCGGATTTCATCCGTTCGGTCGACGTCGTCTATCCCAGCGGACGCTCGCATCCCCAGCTTGTCATTGACGAAATCGCCGCCGCGGTGTGGGCGGTGCAGATGAATACGGTGGTCTTCCACCCCTGGCCCTCCCGGGCCGGAAATCCGGACAATCCGGACGAGTTGCGGATCGACCTCGACCCGCAGCCGGGTACCGGGTTCGCCGAGGCCGTTCCGGTCGCGATGGAGCTACGCCGCTTACTCGCGGAGGCCGGGCTGGATGCGTTCATCAAGACCTCAGGAAACCGGGGGCTCCATGTCTTTGCACCGATCGAGCCGACCCGGGAGTTCCTGGATGTGAGGCATGCAGTCATCGCGGCGGCGCGCGAACTCGAGCGGCGCCTGCCCGACCAGGTAACCACCGCCTGGTGGAAGGAAGAACGCGGCGCCCGCATCTTCGCCGACTTCAACCAGGCGAACCGTGACCGTACGATAGCGGGGGCCTACAGCCCGCGTGCACTCGCCACTGCCACCGTGTCGTGCCCAATCYGCTGGGAGGAGCTCGAGTCCGCCGATCCGACGACCTTCACGATCGTCACCGTGCCGGAACGGCTCAAAGCCACCGGCGATCCGTGGGAGGGCATGCATTCGGGCGGCGCGGGCACCGTCGATCTCCTCCTCGAATGGTGGGACAGGGATATCGAGGCCGGGCTGGGGGAGATGCCGTTCCCGCCGGACTTCCCGAAGATGCCCGGGGAACCGCCGCGGGTGCAACCCAGCCGCGCGCGCAACAGCGGCTGAGGCTGCCCGCGCGGACAGGCAACAGCCGCCGGCCCATCCGTGACCGCGCCCGCATCGAATTACCGGCATGAGCAAGTCGGAGAAGAAGAACCTGCGCTATTGCGACTACTACTGCTTCATGTCGCTGAAGGACTTCGCGGCCTGGGTGGACGCCGACGACGACCGGGAACCCGCCATGTCCTACGCCGTGACCCCTACCAGGTGAGTTCCTGGGCCTTTATTTCGTAGTGTCCGTCCCGTTCGGTGAACGTGGCCCGGTACCCGCGTTTGACACCGTTAACCACCATCTGGCAATCGGTATGCGTGTTGACCTTGATATCCGGGAAGTTCTTGCACTCCACTTCGGAGATCGTGACGCCAGGGTCCGTGGGTTTGGCGCGGGCCTTGATCCGCTCGGCCAGAACCTTGCCGCTGGTCTGCGGATCGAAGACCACCACCGACGGCGGGGCCGTCACCGTGGTTGTGGGGCCCGGTATGGCCGGGGGAGCGCCGCAACCCGTCATCAGGAGCGCCGCGCCCAGGCTTGCTGCACATGCAGTTCTGAATAAGTTCATCGTCGATCAAGTCCGTCCGACGCCCGACCACAGGGCTACCCGAGACCCAGGCTGCCAGACCCAACGATGCCCGGACGGGCTTGGGGAATCCTTGGCCCTGCGGCCGCGGTGCTAGCGGTGGGAACGGACGGTGCGAAGAATGCCGCGGATCGAAACGCCAACGGCGCACACCAGAGGGGCCAGCGCCACCAGGAGGACGACGGTGTTGGGCCTGAACGTCATGCGGCCCGAGGAGCCCTTGGCGTAGACGCCCAGGGGCAAGACGAAGCCGCCGCCCCCGCCTCCACTTCCGCCGCTGCCGGGCTGGGCGTCTTCCGGGCTGCTGCCTCCGCCGAACCCGAAGGACACCACCGCTACCGGGACGATCTCTTCTCCTGCGATGTTCACGGCGGGCCCGTAGGCCCGGGACACACCGACATTCTTGAACGTGTCCACGAGGGACGAGAAAGACTCAGACATAGGACACACCATAGGCAACAGCACCCCCACGCGCCAGAGCCGTTCGCCGCTGATGCTTTGGGAAGGAGTGGTGTGCGGGGAGGAGGTGAGGGGACGGGGAAAGGAATCGGAACCAAAGCTCTGGTTGCCGGGCGTGTCATGCCCTTAGATTTGGAACTGGCGCGGCTCAGCCCGCAGCACCGGAGACGAAGCACTGGAATTGAGGCACTGGACATGACGGCATCCACGAATGCGGCTTCACGGCTGGCCGACGCGCTGGCGATCATCCTTGGCACCGACGGCATCCCCCTGCGGCTGAAAGCCTGGGACGGCTCGGAAGCGGGACCGGAAGACGCTCCAGTCGTCGTTTTCCGGTCCCGGCGGGCACTTCGACGGATGCTGTGGTCCCCAGGGCAGCTTGGACTGAGCCGTGCCTACGTGGCCGGCGATGTCGAGGCACCCGGCGACATCTTCGCCGCCTTCGCGGCCATCAGTGCGGCGGGAAAGTTCGCCGAGCCCGGCCCGTTCCGGCCGCCGACACCCGGCGAGGTGTTCGCGCTGGTCAAAACAGCAGTCCGGCTCGGCGCGCTCGGAACGAACCCGGCGCCGCCGCCGGAGGAAGCGCGCGTGAGCAGGCACGGCCGGCGGCATTCCAAGGGGCGCGATGCCGCGGCCATTTCCCACCATTACGACGTCGGGAACGACTTTTACGCCCTCGTCCTGGGCCCTTCCATGGTGTACTCGTGCGCGGTCTGGGAGTCGGAGGAGACCGGGCTTGACGCCGCCCAGAGCGCCAAGCTCGATCTGGTCTGCCGCAAGTTGGGGCTCCGCCCGGGCATGCGGGTGCTGGACGTGGGATGCGGTTGGGGCAGCCTGGCGCTGCATGCCGCGCAACACTATGGGGCGTGACGCTCTCGGTCGAACAGGCGGCCCTGGCCCGCAAGCGGGCGGCGGACGCCGGACTCACGGACCGGGTGGACATCCGGGTGCAGGACTACCGGGACGTGGAGGACGGGCCGTTCGACGCGATCAGCTCCATCGGCATGTCAGAGCATGTGGGGCGCGAGCAGATCCAGCACTATTCTTCCCACCTGCAAGGCCTGCTCCGGCCGGGAGGACGGCTGCTTAACCACGCGATTTCCTGGAACGCCGGCGCGACCCCGCCGGACCCTGACTCCTTCATTCCCCGCTATGTATTCCCGGACGGCGAGATGCTCAGCCTCTCGGAGATGGTCGCGGCACTCGAATCGGCGGACCTGGAGATCATCGACGTCGAGGCGTTGCGGCCCCACTATGCCCTGACGCTCAGGGCGTGGGTGCGGAACCTGGAGGAGCACTGGGACGAGGCCGTGCGCTTGGCCGGGCTGGGAAGGGCCCGGGTGTGGCGGCTCTACATGGCCGCGAGCGCACTCGGCTTCGAGGCCGGCATCACGGGCGTGAACCAGATCCTGGTCCAGCGCCCGGGCGGCGCGGAACCCCCATTGCGCCGTTCGGCCTGGATGTGAGGCCCGGTCCTGGAAGGTCAGGCCGTGTGCGAAGGCTGACCCGCGGACCGCGCGAAGCTAGGCTGTCATCATGAGCAATACCGAAGTCGCGCCCCAGGAAATCCTCTGCGAAACGGACGGGACCTTCGCCGGCGTCGAACTCCTGGTTCCGCGGCAGGTCCCGCTGGGCGGCCCGCGCGCGATGGATGTGCGGCGCACCCTTCCGCAGCGCCAGCGCAGCCTCATTGGGGCGTGGTGCTTCCTGGACCACTACGGCCCGGACCAGGTCGGCGATTCTGGCGGCATGAATGTCCCGCGCCACCCGCACACCGGGCTTCAAACCGTCAGCTGGCTGTTCACAGGCGAGATCGAACACCGGGATTCGGCCGGCTTCCACGCAGCGGTGCGGCCCGGTGAAGTGAACCTCATGACCGCCGGCCGCGGCATCAGCCACTCCGAATTTTCCACCCCGGACACCACCGTCCTGCACGGCGCGCAGCTGTGGGTGGCGCTGCCGGACACGGCACGCCACATGGCGCCCACCTTTGAGCACTACCGTCCGGAGCCGGTCAGCGGAAACGGCTGGACCGTGCGCGTCTTCCTGGGCTCGCTCGCTGGGTCCGTCTCGCCCGTCACAACCCACACGCCCCTGCTCGGTGCTGAGCTCCTGCTCGAAGCGGGGACGGAGCTGACGCTCACAACAGATGCGTCCTTCGAACACGGCCTGCTCGTGGACTCGGGCAACCTTGCCCTGGACGGGCAGCCGGTCCCGAAGGACAACCTCGCGTACCTGCCCGTCGGCCACGGGTCCCTGACCCTGGTCGCGGGCAGCGAGGGAGCCCGCGTTCTCCTGATCGGCGGAGAGCCGCTGGGCGAAAAAATCGTGATGTGGTGGAACTTCGTCGGCCGCAGCCATGAGGAGATCGTTGCGTACAGGACCCAGTGGC
>NZ_JBFTZL010000198.1:0-6430 GCF_056406825.1 Arthrobacter sp. P1_A5
GTCGGACACCGGGATCGCGTCCAGCAGCGCGGGGAGGCTGGCAAGTTCGTCGTYGGACACCGGGATCGCGTCCAGCAGCGCGGGGAGGCTGGCAAGTTCGTCCAGCTCCTGGCGGCAGTGGGCGCACACCGCAAGATGCTGCTCGAAGGCCGCGGCTTCGGCCGGCTCCAGCCCGCCGAGCAGGTACGCGCCGAGGAAGTGATGCAACTCGGTCCCGTTCACTGCTGCACCCCCATCTCGTCGAGGATCGTCCGTAGGGCCCGGACGGCGTAGAACGCCCGGGACTTCACCGTGCCGCTGGGGATCTTCAATTGGGCGGATGCCTCCTGGACTGTGTAGCGGCGGTAGTGGAGCGCAACAAGGACTTCGCGGTGTTCCGCGCTGAGCCGCAGCAACGCCTCTTCCATCAGCACCTTGTTGAGCAGCTCGTCGATGCGCCCGGCGCCGACGCCGCCTTCCGGGAGGGCCTGGACATCGCGGTCGCCGGCTTCCTGCGGCCGCCTTTGGGCTTTGCGGTAATTGTCGATCATGATGTTGCGGGCCGTCCGGAACAGGTAGCTGCGCAGGCTGCCCGTGATCTGCGGCGCCTGCTGCCAGACCCGCAGCACCGTTTCCTGGACGACGTCGTCGGCGAGCTGGGGGTCCCGGGAGACGCTGAGGACAAAGCGTTTCAGTGCCGTTCCGTGGTCGCGGTAAATCGCAGCCACGACGTCTTCGTCCAGCGGCATTGCCCACCTCCAGGGAATTCGTGTTCTGCCCCTCTACGACGTACGGGCAGGCCCAATAGTTCAGTGTGCCCCAGGACAGCCCGACACGAACATGTCGGTTCCGCCATGAACCATTCCGCTCTCCATGGCGTCGTATCTCGTAGCGCCGGCCTCCGAGTTGGGCTGGCTCGAGTCTAGGAGCAGCAAATGAAGAAGCATCTCAGCATTGGCTTGTCCGCGTTCGCTCTGGCCGCCCTCCTGTCCGGCTGCGGGGGCGGAACGACCACGACGCCGACGTCGGCGGCGCCGGCCACCTCCGCCCCCGCAGAGACCGCCACGAGCGCGCCAGCCAGTTCCGCGCCGTCGTCCATGTCCGCCGCGGTACTCTCGGTGGCCGACTCCAAGGCGGGCCAGATCGTGGTGGCCGAGCAGGGACTGAGCGTCTATTTCTTCACCAAGAACACGAAGGATTCCGGGAACAGCGTCTGCACCGGCGCGTGCCTGACGTCGTGGCCCGCTGTCACGTCGACGACGGCGACTCCCACAGTTAACGGCGTCACCGGCAAGGTCGGAACCATTCCCACGGCTGACGGAAAGATGCAGGTGACCATCAACGGGATGCCGATCTACTACTACTCCAAGGACCAGGCCGCGGGGGACATCAACGGCCAGGGCGTCGGCGGGGTCTGGTTCCTCGTGTCACCCTCCGGGGAAATGATCACGGCACCGCCGGCCGGGTAGGCTCACCGGCCGCGGATCCGCCGGGCCCGGTCGGCCGGGCCAGAGTTAGTCGGCACGGGTTGCTCAACACGGCACGGCCGGCGCCTGCATTTGGGGGCAGGCGCCGGTCGTACCGGAAAACTGTCGTGGAAGGCCGCCTACGGGCGTGCCTTTTCGAACTCCGCCGACCCTTCAAAGTCAACAGCCCCTTCGAACTCCACAGCCTCTTCGAACCCCAAAGCCGCGAGGATTTCCTGGGTCCGCGGATTGAGCATGAAAGCCTCGTCGTCGTCCTCCAGCATGAGGAATTCGCCCTGCTCCGTGGTGAAGTGCCAGGCCAGGGTGGTTTCCCCGTTGTGCTCATAATTCGGATCGCCCATGGTGATCCGCACCAGGCTGTGGCCCGCGAGGCCGCACAGATCGCGGATGATCTGCTCGAACTCCGGCGCGTCCAGAAGCGCTTCCTCGGCGGCTGCCGCCTGGCGCTCCGCGAGGTCGGAAAGCCGGGCCACCCGCCCGGCAATGTGGGCGTCGAGGTCGTCGTCGGAAAGGACCAGCAAGTCCTCCTGGCCGCGCAGCCACGCGGCATTCAATGCGGCGATGTCCTCCGTTGCGAGGATCGACTCGAATTCCCCGTCCAGTTCTTCGATGCGCCGAACGGCGTCGGAGACCCCGTCGCCGGGTTCGTCTTCCTCTGCGCTTCCGGCGGCCCAGCCGCTGCCGCCGTCGAGGTAGCTGTCGACGTCGGCGTCGGTCAGGGCGCCGAAGGCGGCTACCGTGCGGTTGAAGAGGTCCAGGTGCGCGGCGGCACCCATGGCCTCCAGGCCTTCCCGGACGTAGGGGTCGACTTCCTCGCGTTCGGGCGCGGTGAACACGTACTGCGCGAAGCCGCCGGCCAGCGCCTGCGTCAGGTAGAAGTCCACGTAGTAACCGCGCAGCGCGGCCGGGGAGATCTCTTCCGTGTCCAGCAACTCCTCGAACATGGCGTTGACCACGTTGACGTTCGCGTCGACAACGTCCCCGTTTCCGCCGTTGAGGCTTTCGGTGGTCAGCACGGTGGGGTAGCTGTGGGCGGACTGGATGGTGGGCTCACTGTGGGTCATGCGGAATCCTTACTGCTGGCGCTGCTGATACTCCGGACCTCTCCACGGTAGGTCCGTCGTCACGGCGGGCGGCCGAGCCCCGGTTGAACGTCCGGCGAAGTTTAGGCGGCGCTTGTGCGGGCGGCGGCGAAGTTCCGGGGCCTGCGAAGGCTCGGTAAGATGGATCAGATGATTACCTGCCGAAAGTAGCGCGCACATGCCATCCCATCCGGACGAGAGTGCGGCACTGGCAATACAGACTCCCGCGATCAACGACCGCTCCCTCGCGGCCGGGCTCGCTTACGCCATGGGGAGCCGCGTTTCCGGGATCTCTTTCGACGCCGCCACAGGCCTGCTGCTGGGCAAGGTGCGGGGCGGTTCCGACGTGCCCTATTCCACGACGGCGAAGCTGGTCCGGAAGGCAGGCGGCTGGAGCTGCACGGTGGGCGTCTGCAGCTGCCCGGTCCGCAAGGACTGCAAGCACGTGGCGGCCCTGCTCTTCGCGGCCGAAGACAACCCCGCCACCAGGATGCAGCTGCTGGCCCCCGCCGAGGGCACGCGGCTGTCCCGCCAAAGCGCGCCACCGGAAATGGCCGACTGGGAGCAGGCCCTTAGCCCCCTGATCGCCCACCCGGGGATCACGCCGTCCGCCAACGGCACCCCGCTGGCGCTCCAGTTCGACGTCGAGGAACCCGCCCCGCACTTTTCCTACACGGGCCGCCGCGATCCGCTCCGCAGCGTCCGCCAGCTCAAGGCACGCCCCGTCATCATGGGCGCCAAGGGCAAGTGGATCCGCGGCGACGTCTCCTGGAGCACGCTGAGCTACCTGAACTACCGGCGCGAATGCAACGAGGCGCACGTCGAGTGGATGCAGGAATTCCTCGCCTCGCACACCGCTGTGGCAAACCGGCAGCACTCCGGCACCGGACTGTGGCTGGGGCTGAACACCTACGCCGGCAAGAACCTGTGGAGCMTGCTGTCCCAGGCCCAGAAAATCGGCGTCGCCCTGGTGCACAGCCGCAGCACGGAGCCGGTGCGGCTGGTCGAACAGCCTGCCGCCGTCGGGCTGAACCTGGCGCGCATCGGCACCGGCGGGGACGACGGCGGTCTCGAGCTCGCGCCGACCATCACCGTCGAAGGTGAGGTGGTGGATCCGGCGTCGGTCGGGACCATCGGCCGCCCGGCGCACGGAATCTTCCTGGCGTCCGACGGCGGCGCCCTGCCCGGTACCGCCCCCGCGGACCCCGTCATCACCCTCGCCCCGCTGGAAAGCGGTCTCAGCGAGGAACTGCTGACCTTCGTCACGGGCGGGACAACCCTGCACATCCCCGCACGGGACGAAAGCCGCTTCCTAACGGGGTTTTACCCCAAGCTCAAGCAAACCGCGCGGGTTACCGCCTCCGACGAGTCGGTGGAACTGCCCACGCTCGCCGTCCCCACCCTGTCCCTGCTGGCCAATTACGGGGCCGACCACCGGGTCCGGCTGCATTGGGAATGGCACTACACGTCCGGAAACCTCGTCACGGCACAGCCGCTGTGGCGGCACCCGGGCGATCACGGCTACCGGGACGACCCGGCCGAGGCCCGCATCCTAGAGGCGGTCGGGCAGCCCTGGGACGTCGTGCCGGCCTTGGGCGAATCCGCGACCGGCGGCTGGGGCACGCCGCGCCTGGCGGCCACGGCAGAGCTGGCCGGACTGGACACCCTCGCCTTCACCGAGGACGTGCTCCCCCGGCTCCGCGACCTCCCCGACGTCTCCGTGGATACCTCCGGCGAGATTGCGGACTACCGCGAAGCCGAAGAAGCCCCGGTGGTGGCGATCTCTACAAAGGCGACGGACAGCCGCGACTGGTTCGATCTGGGCATCGTCATCACCCTGGAGGGCCAACCGGTTTCCTTCGCGGCACTGTTTTCCGCCCTCGCCGCCGGCCAGACCCGCATGCTGCTCCCGAGCGGGGCGTACTTCTCGCTGGACCTGCCGGAGCTGCACCAGCTGCGGGCCCTGATCGACGAGGCCCGCTCCCTGCAGGACAACCCCGGCGACAAGGACGCCCCGCTGCAGATCAGCCGCTTCCAGGCCGGGCTGTGGGACGAGCTCGCACACTTGGGCATCGTGGATGAACAGGCCGCGGCGTGGCGCGAGTCCGTAGGCGGCCTCCTTGAAGGCGGCATCAAGGGCCTTCCCCTGCCCGGGTCACTGAACGCCGAGCTTCGCCCATACCAGCTGGAGGGCTTCAACTGGCTGAGCTTCCTGTACCGCCACGGCCTCGGCGGCGTGCTGGCCGACGACATGGGCCTGGGCAAGACCGTCCAGGCCCTCGCACTGATCTGCGCCGCAAAAGACGCCGCCGCAGGCGATGAAGCCGGGACCGGGTCCGGGACCGCCCCGTTCCTTGTCGTCGCCCCCACTTCCGTGGTGGGCAACTGGGAGGCGGAAACGGCACGGTTCGCGCCCGGGCTCAACGTGCGCGCCATCGGCGAAACCTTCGCCAAGAGCGGCTCGCACCCGGCCGAGGCGATGGCCGGCGCGGACATCATCGTCACCTCCTACGCCCTGTTCCGGATCGACTACGAGGCCTACGCCTCCCAGACGTGGGCCGGGCTGGTCCTGGACGAGGCGCAGTTCGTCAAGAACCACCAGTCCAAGGCCTACCAGTGCGCCCGCAAACTGCCCGCCGCCTTCAAACTCGCCATCACCGGCACGCCGCTGGAGAACAACCTGATGGAGTTCTGGGCACTGACCTCGATCGTGGCTCCCGGGCTCTTTTCCAGCCCCAAACGGTTCGCCGAGTATTACCAGAAGCCGGTGGAGAAGAACGGCGAC
Source organism: Arthrobacter sp. P1_A5 (assembly GCF_056406825.1). Classification (NCBI taxonomy): domain Bacteria; kingdom Bacillati; phylum Actinomycetota; class Actinomycetes; order Micrococcales; family Micrococcaceae; genus Arthrobacter; species Arthrobacter sp. P1_A5. The sequence goes on from NZ_JBFTZL010000198.1 coordinate 5,334, forward strand.
AAGGGGCAGCTGGACAAGCTCCGGCGGCGCGTCCGGCCGCTCATGATGCGGCGCACCAAGGAACAGGTCATCAGTGACCTGCCGCCCAAGCAGGAGCAGATACTGGAAGTCGTGCTGAACCCGCGGCACCAGAAGGTCTACCAGACCCACCTGCAGCGGGAGCGCCAAAAGATCCTGGGCCTGATTGAGGACGTCAACAAGAACAGGTTCACCATCTTCCAGTCGCTGACCCTGCTCCGTCAGCTGAGCCTGGATCCCTCGCTGATCGATCCCTCCCTGTCCGGGGTGCGTTCCAGCAAGCTCGATGTCCTCTTCGAGCAGCTCGCGGACCTGGTGGCCGAAGGGCACCGGGCCTTGATCTTCAGCCAGTTCACCGGTTTCCTGGGCAAGGTCCGGGAGCGCCTGGTCGAGGAGAACATCGAGTTCTGCTACCTCGACGGCGGCACACGCAACCGCACCGACGTCGTGAACGAGTTCAAGAACGGCGCCGCGCCGGTGTTCCTCATCAGCCTCAAGGCCGGCGGCTTCGGCCTGAACCTCACCGAGGCCGACTACGTGTTCCTGCTGGACCCGTGGTGGAACCCGGCATCGGAGGCCCAGGCCGTGGACCGGACCCACCGGATCGGCCAGGCCCGGAACGTCATGGTCTACCGGCTGGTCGCCAAGGACACGATCGAGGAGAAGGTCATGGCGCTCAAAGCGAAGAAGTCGCAGCTCTTCGCCGACGTCATGGAAGGCGACGCACTCACCGGCGGCGCCCTGACGGCGGAAGACCTGGCGGGGCTGTTCAACGACTGACGCTGACCAACCCGGAAGCTGCGCTTTAGCCGCGCTTCAACCCTGATACGGCCGACCGGGGCTCCGCCCGCAGCCGGGCCAGCAGCGTCGCGGCGAGCAGCGCCGTCGTCATTTCCAGCGCGATGACTGCCAGCAGCGCCCCGGATCCCGACGGCGCCGCGCCGGCCCCTGCTGCCGCAGTGCTCACATGGTGACTGTGGCCCGTGCCGCCGGCTCCCGTGCCGAGGAGCAGGACCGCGTGCACCGCGGTCATGGCCAGCGCCGCGGCCATCACCTGGCGAAGGGCCCTGTGCCTGCCG
>NZ_JBFTZL010000199.1:0-6413 GCF_056406825.1 Arthrobacter sp. P1_A5
AGGTTCGGCTCACGCTTGCCTGCCGCGGCCCCGTCCGCACCGGCGGAACCGGCGGCGCCGTCGTCGCCCTCGATCTCGAAGGAGACGATCGGCTTCCCGACCTCAACAACGGTGCCGGGCTGTTCGTGCAGGGCCGCGACAACGCCGGCAAACGGCGAGGGCAGCTCGACGACGGCCTTGGCCGTCTCTACCTCGGCGATGATCTGGTTGAGGGTGACGGTGTCCCCTACCGCGACCTTCCAGGCGACGATTTCCGATTCCGTCAGTCCCTCGCCGAGGTCCGGGAGCCTGAATTCCTTGATCATGGTGGCGCTCATCCTTCCAGCCCGCTAAGGGAGTTGGGGCGGCCGAGGGCACGGTCGACGCCGTCGAGAATCCTGTCAAGGCCCGGCAGGTGGTGCATTTCCAGCTTGGAGTAAGGGTAGGGAACATCGAAGCCGGTCACGCGGACGGGAGCGGCCTCGAGGTGGTAGAAGCAGCGCTCGGTGATGCTCGCGGCGACTTCGGCGCCGAGGCCGCCGGACTGGCTGGCCTCGTGCGTGATGACCAGACGGCCGGTTTTGCGGACCGAGGCCTCAAGGGTGGCGAAGTCCAGTGGTGCCAGCGAGCGCAGGTCGATGACCTCAACCGAGATGCCTTCGTCGGCGGCCGCCAGGGCGGCGTCGCGGGCGGTCTTGACGAGCGGGCCGTAGGCCACGAGGGTGACGTCCGTGCCCTCGGTGACAACGCGGGCCTTTTCCATGGACAAGGCAGAACTCAGGTCGACGCTCTCGTCCACCTCGCCCTTGTCGTGGTAGCGCCGCTTGGGCTCGAAGTACAGGACGGGATCGTCGGAGGCGATGGCCTGCTGGATCATTGTGTAGGCGTCCTGGGGGTTGGACACGCTGATCACGCGCAACCCCGAGGTGTGGGTGAAGTAGGCCTCGGGCGATTCCGAGTGGTGCTCCGGCGAGCCGATGCCGCCGCCGAAGGGCACGCGGATGGTGATGGGCATCTTGACGGCGCCCTGGGTGCGGTAGTGCATCTTGGCGACCTGGCTGACGATCTGGTCGAACGCCGGGTAGATGAAACCGTCGAACTGGATCTCCACCACCGGACGGTAGCCGCGGTATGCCAGGCCGACGGCGGTGCCCATGATGCCGGACTCGGCGAGCGGGGTGTCCACGACGCGGTGCTTCCCAAAGTCTTTCTGCAGCCCGTCCGTGACACGGAAGACGCCGCCAAGGGCGCCGATGTCCTCGCCCATCAGGACCACCTTGGGATCGTTTTCGAGGGACTTGCGCAGGCCCGAATTGATGGCTCGGGCAAAGGTCATCTGCGTCATCAGCGTGCACCTTCTTCAGAAGCGGCTTCTGCGGGATCGCCGAAGGAAGCCAGGTAACGGGAGTAGTGCTCCTGCTGGCGGTCCAGCCAGGAGTTGGGCGTGCTGTACACGTGCTTGAAGATATCCAGCGGCTGCGGCTCGGGCATGTTGATGGTCCCGGCCCGGAGTTCCTTGGCCACTGCGTCAGCTTGCGCGGCGACGGCGGCCTCAAGGTCCGCGGTCAGCAGTCCCTTGCGCTCGAGCAGCGACTTCATCCGGCTGATCGGGTCCTTGGCGGCCCAGTCCTCGAGTTCGTTGGCATCCCGGTAGCGGGTGGGGTCGTCCGCCGTCGTGTGCGGGCCCATCCGGTAGGTCACGGCCTCGATGAAGGTGGGGCCGCCGCCGCGCCGGGCACGGTCCAGGGCAATGCGGGTGGCTGCCATGACGGCGAGGACATCGTTGCCGTCTACCCGCATGCTGGGGATGCCGAAGCCTGAGGCGCGGTCCGCGAGCTGGATGTGGGACTGCAGCCGGACGGGTTCGGAAATGGCCCAGTGGTTGTTCTGGCAGATGAAGACGACAGGCGCCTGGAAGCTCGCGGCGAAGACCATGGCTTCGTTGACGTCGCCTTCGCTCGTGGCTCCGTCGCCGAAGTAGGCCACGGCGACGCAGTCGGCGCCGTCGTTCTGGATGCCCATGGCGTAGCCCGTGGCGTGCAGGCTCTGCGCACCGATGATGATCTGCTGGGTGGCAACGTTGACGGTGAACGGGTCCCAGCCGGCGGAGGCATTGCCCCGCCAGGCACGGACGAGGTCCTCCGGCTTCACTCCCCGGCAGTAGGCGACGCCGTTGTCGCGGTAGCTCGGGAAGACAAAATCGTCCTCGCGGAGGGCGCGGGCCGAGCCGATCTGGGATGCTTCCTGGCCGAGCAGTGGCGGCCACAGTGCCAGTTCGCCCTGCCGCTGGAGGGCCGTGGCTTCGGCATCGATCCGGCGGATGACCACCATGTCCTCATAGAGCGCGCAGAGCTGCTCATCGCTGACGTCCTGGAGCCAGGGATCGAACTCGGGATGGCTGATGCGCTCGCCCGCCGGGGTGATGAGCTGGACGAGGTCGCCGCCCGTCCGCCTCATAGAATTTTCACTGTTTCCGGGGCCCCCGGCGGCAATGCCGCCCTTGCCCGCGTCGTCGGTAAACACTGTTGTCCGCACCTTCTGACGTCGTCTGACCGGAACTCGCAGGACTCGTGATCCCGCGGCGCGCCAGCCGCCCGGGCGCCGTTGCCCCGGATAATTGTGACCCTACTCACAATGCTCATCGGGTACAACCACCCGCAAAAATGTTGAGCATTATGCCCTGTTTGGCATCCGTCAACCGTGCTAATCTTGCGCATTATGCAARCCTTGGATGGCACTGACACYCGMCTGCTTTCGGCSATGGCSCGGGACCCCCGGSGGACCGTGGTTGCCCTCGCCCAGAAGCTCGGACTCTCGCGCAATACGGTGCAGGCCAGGATGGCCCAGCTGGAGAAGAAGCACGTGTTCCTCTCCTTCGAGCGGCGGATCAACCCGGTGTCCCTGGGATACCCGCTGATGGCTTTCATCTCCGTCCACGTCCAGCAGCAGAAGCTCGGACCCCTCGCCGTCGAGCTCGCCGGGATTCCGGAAATCCTGGAGGGCTACGGCCTGACGGGCTCGGCCGATCTGCTCCTGCGGGTGGTGGCGCTCGACGCCGAGGACCTGTTCCGGATCAACGGCAAGATACTGGCGTGCGACGGCGTGGACCGGACCGATACCGCACTGGCGATGGGCGAGCTGATCCCGTTCCGGATCCAGCCCCTGCTGGAGCGCGGATCCGCCGATAACTGATCCGCTTTTCATCTGTGCCGTGGGCGGCCGCGGCGCTAGGCTGTGTCCGTTGGGTCCCCCTGAGTCCTTGGGTCTGCGCACGCGGCCCAGTGCAACAGGCAGTGGCTTGTCTGGACTGCCGGAAAGGCTTGAACCGTGAGCAGTCCCGAGGAACCACACCGCCCGGTACCGCCGCAGCCCGGGCATGAGCCTGCAGCCGGCCACCCGGCGCCCGGCCAGCCGCCCGTTCCGTACTACGCCCCGCCGCCCGGGCCCCCCGCCGACGCCGCGGTGCCCAACTACGCGGCACCCAGCTACCCGCCACCCGCGACCGGCGCGGCTCCCAGCTACCCGCCACCCGGCGGCGGCGCACCTCCGTACTACGGCGGGCCGGGGCAGCCGCCGCCCTACTACGGCGGCGCCGCCCAGCCGCCCCCGAAAAAGAGCCGCAAGGCCCTGTGGATTGTCCTCGGGATCGTCGGCGGTGTGCTCCTGCTGGTGAGTGCCGGCGTCGTCGTCCTGCTCAACGTGGTGGGCGGAGCCACCAACCAGGCACGGGGCATCGCGGACGATTTCACGAAGCTGATCATCGCCGGCGAGGTCAGCACCGCCTACGAGAAGTACCTGGATCCGGCCCTCATGCGTAAGATTTCCCCGGAAGAGTTCGCCGCGGGCGTGCAGAGCCTGGAGCTTGACGGCAGCTGCAAACCGAACTTTTCAACCCTCAACGTCAGCTCCAACAACGGCTCCAACGCCGCCGACGTCGCCGGAACGATCGACTGCGACACGAAAAGCGTGGAACTGGCCTACCGCTTCGAGGGCCACGATGAACTGAAGATGGTGAACATTCGGCTGAGGCCCCAGCGCTGACCTCGGAAAACCCAGTCCAAGCTGGCGCCCATCCATGGGAGAAGCTCCCGTGCTGCTGCACGGGAGCTTCTCTGTTGGTGCGGCCTTTCTAGTGGTTGGTAGCCTTCTCGGCGCCCACCCCGGTCAGGGAACGGACCTCCATTTCGGCCTGCTTTGTGGCGTCTTCCTTCCGCTTGTCCAGGACGGTGCCCAGCCAGCCCAGCAAGAACGCGAGCGGGATGGAGACGATGCCCGGGTTGCTCAGCGGGAAGATGGCGAAGTTGGCGCCGGGGATCATCGACGTCTTGGCCCCGGAAACCACCGGGGAGAGCGCAATCAGGATGATGGCCGCGGACAATCCGCCGTACATGCTCCACAGGGCTCCCTGGGTGGTGAACCGGCGCCAGAACAGCGAGTAGAGGATGGTCGGAAGGTTGGCGGAGGCAGCCACGGCGAAGGCGAGCGCCACGAGGAACGCGACATTTTGTCCGTTGGCGAAGATGCCGCCGGCGATGGCCAGCAGCCCGATCACCACCACGGTGCGGCGGGCAACCTTGACCTCGGTGGCGGCGTCGGCTTTCCCCTTGGCGATGACGCTGGCGTAGATGTCGTGTGCGAAGGATGCCGCCGCGGTGATCGTCAGGCCGGCGACGACGGCCAGGATGGTCGCGAAGGCCACCGCCGAGATGAAGCCCAGGAGCAGCGGACCGCCGAGGTGGAAGGCGAGCAGCGGCGCGGCCGAGTTGACGCCGCCCGGGGCGGCCTTGATGGTGTCGGCACCCACCAGCGCAGCTGCGCCGTAGCCCAGGACCAGGGTGAACAGGTAGAAGATGCCGATGAGCCAGATGGACCACACCACGGACTTTCGGGCTTCCTTTGCGGTCGGAACCGTGTAGAAGCGCATCAGCACGTGCGGCAGGGCTGCGGTGCCGAGTACCAGGGCCAGGCCGAGGGACAGGAAGTCGACCTTGGAGGTCTCGGTCTTGCCGTACTGCAGTCCCGGGTTGAGCAGGTTCGGGTTGCCCGAGGTTTCCACCGCGCCGCCCAGCAGGTCCGAGAGGTTGAAGCCGTAGATCGCGAGGACCCAGAAGGTCATGACAGCGGCTCCGGCGATCAGGAGCATGGCCTTGATGATCTGCACCCAGGTGGTGCCCTTCATGCCGCCGATCAGGACGTACATGATCATCAGGGCGCCGACGACGATGATCACCAGGGCTTGTCCGCCCCAGTCGCTGATGCCCAGGAGCAGCGAGATGAGGCTGCCGGCACCGGCCATCTGGGCCAGCAGGTAGAAGAAGCAGACGGCCAGCGTGGAGATGGCCGCCGCGATGCGCACGGGGCGCTGCTTGAGCCGGAAGGAGAGGACATCGGCCATGGTGAACTTGCCGGTGTTGCGGAGCAGTTCGGCGACAAGCAGCAAGGCGACGAGCCAGGCGACGAGGAAGCCGATGGAGTACATGAAGCCGTCGTAGCCGTTGATGGCGATGGCTCCGGTGATGCCGAGGAAGGACGCTGCGGAGAGGTAGTCGCCGGCGATGGCGGTGCCGTTCTGCGGGCCTGTGAAGGAACGTCCGGCGGCGTAGTAGTCGGCTGCCGTCTTGTTGTTGCGGCTGGCCCTGATCACGATGACCATGGTGATCGCGACGAAGAGGGCGAAGATGCCCATGTTCAGCAGGGTGGTGTCCTTGAGATCCGCAACGTTTACTGCGGGAACCATGAGTGTCATTTTGCTGTCCCCCCAACCGGGTTGCCGTGCTTGTCGAATTCGTGCCCCTCGATTTCCTGGCGGATCTCGGAGGCAATGGGGTCCAGCTTGCGGTTCGAATAGCTGACGTACCAGCCGGTGATCGCGAACGTGGAGACGAACTGCAGCAGGCCAAGGATCAGGCCGACGTTGATGTTGCCCCAAACCTTGATCGACATGAATCCCACCGCGTAGTCGGCCAGCAGGACATAGGCGAAGTACCAGAGCAGAAAGGCAATGGACAGCGGGAAGACAAAGCTGCGGTGACGTGTGCGCAGTTCCTGGAACTGCTCCGTCGACTGGACTTCCTTGAAGTCCACGGCCGCCGCAGCGTCCGTTTCTTGGGCGTCGTGACCCATCGGTTCCTCCTCATTGAGACTGGTGAGTCCACACCGGCTGCCGTGGTCTGCGCGGGACGCGCCCTGCAACCCATCCTGCTGATGTGACTGCAATCACTGTGCACTGTGGCGCGGGTTACCTGCCACAGCCGGGGCGGCCTGCGTCGCTCAGCGGTCCCGACGCTGCGCCAAACGGCGCCCCCGGCCGCCGAAAGGAACCCCGGCGGTAGGCTGGCACCATGCCGGATTCTCCCCTGCTCACCGCCGCCGCCGTCGCGGTGATTGCCCTGGCGATCGCTGCCGTCGTCGCCGTGGGACTCAAGGTCCTCCGG
>NZ_JBFTZL010000200.1:0-6296 GCF_056406825.1 Arthrobacter sp. P1_A5
GGGGGGGCGTTCCCGCCGGAGGGGGCCGCGGGGCGGCTGCCCCCTCCGGCGGGCACTGAAGGTGAAGACGACACTTGGATCACTTCGTTCCGCTGAGGCTGATGTCGTACTTCTCCACCAACGACTTGTACTTGGCGGCGTAGTCCTTCCACTGGGTGACGACTTCCTCGCCGGAGATTTCCTTCGGGGTCAGCATGTTCTTCTTGTTGAATTCCTTGTAGGAATCGGACTTGAAGGTCTCCTTGATGGCTGCGAGCAGCTTGTCCTTCACGTCCTTGGGCGTTCCTTTGGGAGCGGCGACGGCGCGATACTGCGCCACGGGAACGTCGTAACCGGATTCCTTGGCCGTAGGCACATCCGGGAGGAAGGAGTTCCGATCCTCCGAAAAGACGAGCAGCGGTGTGACCTTTCCGGCCTTGATCTGCGGCATGGCTTCGCCGAGCTGGATGGTGGACACTTCTACCTKGTTGCCGAGGACCGCGGTGAGGGCTGGCTTGCCGCTGTCGAACGGTACATCGGTGCCCTTGACGCCGGCCTGCTTGAACAGGACGGTCTGTGCCAGCTGGCTGCCGGTGCCCACGCCGGTGGTGCCGAACGTGATATTGCGCCCTGCTCCGGTCAGGTCCTTGATGCTGTTGAAGCCGGAGGCCTTGCTGGCGACCAGCACGTAGTCGTCCTGCGACAGGCCGGCAATGATGTCCAGGTCGTCGATGCTGACGGCCTCATCCGCGGTGACCGCAAGCGGGGTGATCGTGATCAGGGACGCGGTGACCAGAAGGAGGTTCTGGCCGTCGGCGGGCTTGCCGGCCACTTCCTTTGTGGCCAAGGCGCCGTTGGCCCCTGGCTTGTTCACCACAGGCATCGGGGCGCCGAGGGTTTTGGAAGCGCCCTCGGAGATGGCGCGGGCAATCAAGTCGGTGCTGCCGCCGGCGGCCTGGCCCACGGTGAGGCTTACGGGCCCGTTCGGATATTTTGAAGAATCGGTACTGCCGCCGGCAACATTGCCGCAGGCCGTCAGCGCCAAGAGCGTGACGGCGGATGCCGCTCCAAGTACGGTGCGGCGCGAAGGGAAGTGCATCATTGAAACTCCTCATTGATGGTCAGGGCCAGCGCCCCGGAAGCATGTGAACCGCGTCACTGCCGGTTCGCTGTGTCGAGTGTAGGGAGCGGCTATGATGCATGTCTAAGCCCAAATATGCATCGAGTGATACCGGGAAGGCATCATGTTTACCTTTGACCAGCTGGCCGGATTCATCGCGGTGGCAGAAGAGCTTCACTTCGGCCGCGCGGCGGAACGCCTGAACATGACCCAGCCTCCGCTGAGCCGGCAGATCCAAAAGCTGGAGAAGGCCGTCGGCGCCGAGCTGCTGGAACGGGACAACCGGAAGGTCCAGCTGACCCCGGCGGGAACCGCCTTCCTGGAGGAAGCCAGGCGGTTGCTGGCCCTCGCCGAACGCGCCCCTGTCACCGCCCGCCGGATCGCCTCGGGCCGCTCCGGCCTTCTGCGAATCGGTTTCACCGCGGCCAGCGGGTTCAGTATCTTGGGGCCCCTGCTGGAGGAGATTTCAGCGATCCTTCCCGACGTCGACGTCGACCTGAAGGAAATGGTGACCGGTGAACAGATCCAGGCCCTGGAAACGGGAGAACTGGACCTGGGGCTGGCACGTCCGCCCTTCGACAAAGACGTTTTTGATTCGCGGCTTCTGTACCGCGAATCCATGATGGTGGCCGTTCCGGCCGGCCATCCCCTGGCCCGCCGCGGCGGCATTGTCGGGAACGAGGACCTCAAGGACGAGGCCCTCATCATGCATTCGCCACTGCAGGCCCGGTACTTCTACGACCTCGTGATCCGCATGCTGCCGGTGCAGCACGGCAACGTGGTCCACACGGTCAGCCAGATCCTCACCATGGTCTCGCTGGTGGCGGCCAAACGAGGAGTCGCCTTTGTGCCCCGGTCCGCCACAGCGCTGGGCATCCAGGGGGTCGAATTCCTCCCGCTGGCCAGCAGCCACGGCGAACCCGTGGAGCTCCATGCCATCTGGAGCCGTAAATTGAGCAATCCCGCCCTGTCGCGGCTGCTCGGCGCCCTGGACTTTCAGCTGGACTAAGGTCGCCACAATGCACTGAAGGTATCAATGCATTCAATAATGCACTTGGACAGGCATGAGGCAGCAAACCTAGTCTGAAGGGGAACCGCACTTCCCCGCCGACTCGGCGCATACCCGGAGGACCCCACCGTGGCAAAATACGCACCCCAGGAACTGGCCAACGTCCTCAAGGACGGCCTGCTCTCCTTCCCCGTCACCTCGTTCGACGAACAGCTCCAGTTCGACGAAGAGAACTACCGCAAACACCTCGCCTGGCAGGCCAGCTTCCCGGTCGCAGGACTCTTCGCGGCCGGCGGAACCGGGGAGGGCTTCTCACTGACCCCGGCCGAGTCCGAGCGCGTCGTCCGCGCCGCCGTCGGGGAAGTCGGCAGCATCGTCCCGGTCCTGGCCTCCGCCGGCGGCTCCACCGCCCAGGCCATCGAAAACGCCCGCGCCGCCGAGGCCGCCGGCRCCGACGGCATCCTGCTGCTCCCGCCCTACCTCACCGAGGCGGACCAGGGCGGCCTGATCGACCACGTCAGCGCCATCTGCCGGTCCACCTCCCTCGGTGTCATCATCTACAACCGTGCGAACGCGATCTACAAGGACACCACCGTCGCCACCCTGGCCGACCGCCACCAGAACCTGATCGGCTTCAAGGATGGAGTCGGAGACCTCGAACACGACGCCCGGGTCTACGCCAAGCTCGGCGACCGCCTGTTCTACCTCGGCGGCCTCCCCACGGCCGAGACGTTCGCCCTCCCGCTGCTGCAGCTGGGCATGAGCACCTATTCCAGCGCCATGTACAACTTCGTGCCGCAGTTTGCGCTGGACTTCTACCAGGATGTCCGCAACCACGACCGGGTGGCCGTGAACAAGAAGCTGAACGAGTTCGTGATCCCCTACCTGGACATCCGCGACCGGGTGAAGGGCTACTCCGTCTCGATCGTCAAGGGCGGATTGGCCGCGATTGGCCGCTCCGCCGGCGGGGTCCGCCCGCCGCTGCAGAACCTGGCGCCCCAGGACCTCGCAGACCTCAAGTCCCTTATCGCCACCGTTTCCTAGGAGGATGCACCGTGACACTCACCGGACGCTCACTCATTGCCGGCCAGGCCGTCGCCGGGGACGGCGCGACGGCGTACGCCTTCAATCCCGCCACGAACGAACGGCTCGAACCCGGCTACACGCTGCTCACCGGGGAACAGCTGAAGGACGCCACCGCAGCGGCCGCCGCGGCCTACCCCTCCTTCAGCACGCTCGACCCGGAAACCCACGCCCGGTTCCTTGAGGCCATTGCCGGGAACATCGAGGCGATTGGCGAGGAACTCATCACCCGAGCGGGCCTCGAGACCGGACTACCGGCCGCCAGGCTCCAGGGCGAGCGGGCGCGCACCACCGGCCAGCTCCGGCTCTTCGCCGGCGTCGTACGCCAAGGGGATTACCGCGGGGTCCGGATCGACCCGGCGCTGCCGGACCGCGCTCCGCTGCCGCGGGCGGACATCCGGCAGCGGCAGATCCCGCTTGGTCCCGTCGCCGTTTTTGGTGCGAGCAACTTCCCGCTGGCCTTCTCGACGGCGGGCGGCGACACCGCCTCCGCCCTCGCCGCCGGCTGCCCCGTGGTCTTCAAGGCCCACAATGCGCATCCGGGCACCGGCGAACTCGTCGGCCAGGCCATCGCCAAGGCCGTCCGCGACACCGGGCTGCACCCGGGCGTGTTCTCGCTGATCTACGGTCCGGGCACCAGCATCGGCCAGGCGCTCGTCGCCGATCCAGCCATCAAGGCCGTCGGCTTCACCGGATCGCAGTCCGCCGGCATCGCCCTGATGCGCACCGCCGCCGCCCGGCCCGAACCCATTCCCGTCTATGCGGAAATGTCCTCGCTCAACCCGGTGTTCGTCTTCCCCGGCGCCCTCGACGGCAACGCCGAAGAAATCAGCGTTCTCGCGCGGCAGTACGTTGCCGCCGTCACCGGCAGCTCCGGGCAGCTGTGCACCTCCCCCGGCCTCCTGTTCGCCCCCGCCGGCGCGGCCGGCGACGCCTTTGGCGCCGCCGTAGGCCGGGCCGTGTCCTCATGCGCCGGGCAGACCATGCTGACCGAAGGCATCGCCGGGTCCTGGCACGCCGGAGCCGATGCACTGGGTTCCGCCGGGAACGTCAGCGTCGTCGGCCAGGGCGCCGACGGGGCGACGAAGAACGCCCCGGCTCCGGCCATCTTCGGCACGTCTGTCGCCGAGTTCGTGGCCAACCCCGTCCTGCACCAGGAAATCTTCGGCGCCGCCAGCCTGATGATCCGCTACTCCACCACCGAGGAGCTCGTTGACGCCGCCCAGCGGCTCGAAGGCCAGCTCACGGCCTCCCTGCAACTGACCGAGTCGGACTACCGCGCCGCTGCCCCCCTCATCCCGGTGTTGGAGCAAAAGGTCGGCCGGATCATCGTCAACGGCTGGCCGACCGGCGTCGAAGTTGGCCACGCCATGGTGCACGGCGGCCCGTTCCCCGCCACATCCGACACCCGGACCACGTCCGTGGGTACATTGGCAATCAGCCGGTTCCTGCGCCCCGTCGCCTACCAGAACCTGCCACAGGAACTGCTCCCGGCGCCGCTGCAGGACCCCAACCCGTGGMGGCTGAACCGCCGGATCGACGGCGTCGTTCAAGCCTCCGCAGCAGAAGAGGCAGCAACAGAGAAAGCAGAGGTCAACGCGTGAGCACGCAGCCCACCATTGCCCACGTTGAAGTGGTCCCCGTTGCCGGGCACGACAGCATGCTGATGAACCTCAGCGGCGCGCACGGCCCGTTCTTCACCCGCAACATCGTTCTTATCACCGATTCGAATGGCCGCACCGGACTCGGCGAAGTGCCGGGCGGGGAAAAGATCCGCGCCACCATCGAGGAGGCCGGCATCTTCCTGGCCGGCCAGCCCGTGGCCCGCTACCGCTCCCTGCTCCGGGACGTCGCGGCGAAGTTCGCCGACCGCGACGCCGGCGGCCGCGGCCTGCAGACCTTTGACCTGCGCACCACCGTCCATGCCGTCACCGCGATCGAATCCGCCCTCCTTGACCTGCACGGTCAGTTCCTCGGCGTCCCCGTCGCGGAACTGCTCGGCGACGGCCAGCAGCGCAGCTCGGTGCCCATGCTCGGTTATCTGTTCTTCATCGGCGACCCCGGCCGAACGGATTTGCCGTACCTGGTGGAGGACGCGCCGGCGGACCGGTGGGAAAAGCTCCGCCGGCAGGAGGCCATGACACCGGAGGCCGTGGTGGCCCTGGCCGAAGCCGCCCAGGAACGCTACGGATTCAGCGACTTCAAGCTCAAGGGCGGCGTGCTCTCCGGCGACGCCGAGGTGGATGTGGTGACGGCCTTGGCCAGGCGTTTCCCGGAGGCCAGGATCACCCTTGATCCCAACGGCGCCTGGCTCCTGGAGGAGGCCGTCCGGCTGGGCCAACGCATGCAGGGCATTGTGGCCTACGCCGAGGACCCCTGCGGCGCGGAAGGCCGCTTCTCCGGACGCGAGGTCATGGCCGAATTCCGCCGCGCCACCGGGCTGAAGACCGCGACGAACATGATCGCGACGGACTGGCGCGAAATGTCCCATGCCATCCGCAGCAACGCCGTGGACATCCCCCTCGCGGACCCGCATTTCTGGACCATGCACGGTTCCGTCCGGGTGGCCCAGATGTGCGCCGAATTCGGCCTGACCTGGGGATCGCACTCGAACAACCACTTCGACATCTCGCTCGCCATGTTCACCCACACCGGGGCGGCCGCCCCGGGAGAAATCACGGCGCTGGACACGCATTGGATCTGGCAGGACGGCCAGGGGCTCACCAAGGAACCACTGCAGATCAAGGAAGGTGCGATCAGGGTTCCGGACGCTCCGGGCCTCGGAATCGAGCTGGACCGCGCCGCTCTGGACAAGGCACACCAGCTGTACCTGGAACACGGCCTCGACGCCCGCGACGACAGCATCGGCATGCAGTACTACATTGACGGCTGGTCCTTCGACCCCAAACGGCCCTGCCTGATTCGATAGAGACTGCTCGATAGGGACTGCTCACTAGGGTCTGTTCGCTAGGGACTGTCCGCCGGGCAGCATCCCTGAGGCGGATCCCCACCGCTGCCGCACGGCCGGCTCTCCTTGCGCAGGAGAGGGTTCGGCCGTGCGGCATCCCGCTTCCGGCTCCCCTGGCCGCAGGCACCCGACACGAA
>NZ_JBFTZL010000201.1:0-6290 GCF_056406825.1 Arthrobacter sp. P1_A5
GAGTCATCGGCGTCCACCCTACAGCCACACCGGACACCGGACGCCGGATACAGGACACCCGGCGCTCACGTTCCCTCACCGAGGGGCAACTCGGCCGGAGCGATGGCTAAGTGTCACCTGCACTCCTGCCGCCGCCCCGAGCGCGGCCGCATGGCGAAGGTCCGCCTCCGCCGCAAGACCCCCCACGCTCCGCTCTGGAGGGCGTCCGCAGCCTCGCCGTACCCGGCCCCAGGCCTCTTCCGCGGCCAGCCCGCGAGGCTTAGACTCGATTGGCTTGAGCAAACAGGGAGAAGTTCGGCATGAGGCTCGTCGTCGATCTCACTAAGTGTCAGGGTTACGCACAATGCGCCTTCCTCGCCCCGGAGGTCTTCACGATCCAGGGGGACGAGGCACTTACCTACGATCCGGCCCCTGACGAGGCGCAGCGCACGAGGATCCGGCGGGCCGCCGCGGCCTGCCCGGTCCAGGCCATCCGCCTCGACCAGCTTGAAGAGCCGCAGAGGCCGCGGCCTCCCGAAGAAGCCCCGGGAACGGCCGCTGCCGCCGGAGGCAACGGGGGCACGTTCCTTCGATCCGGCAGGATTGTCATCGTGGGCACGTCACTGACCGGGCTGCGCGCGGCGGAGCGGCTGCGCGAGGAAGGGTTCACGGGCTCGCTGACTCTCATTGGTGAGGAAGCGCACGAGCCGTATGACCGGCCGCCGCTCTCGAAACAGGTCCTGGCCGGGTCGGTGCGGTCCGCTGACACGTCGCTGCCGCGCCGCCGGGGAATCGACGCCGACTGGCGCCTGGGCGTCGCGGCCACGGGTCTGGATCTCGCCGCCAGGCAGGTGCACCTCGCCGACGGTGGCCGGATCGGATTCGACAAGTTGTTGATCGCCACTGGCGTGCGGGCCCGGTCCTGGCCAAACGCGGCGGAGGCGGCGCTGGCAGGCGTGCTGACATTGCGGACCCGGGAGGACGCGGCAACGCTTCGGCAGCTCCTGGCCGCACGCCCTCGCCCTCGCCGGGTCCTGGTCATTGGCGCCGGGTTCATCGGCTGCGAGGTCGCTTCGGTGTGCCGCGAACTTGGCCTGCCGGTCACCGTGGCGGAGGCAGGCCCGGCACCGCTTGGCGCGGCGCTCGGCAGCGTGATCGGTGCAATTGCCGGAGATCTGCAGATCGAGAACGGCGTGGATCTGCGCTGCGGCGTCAGGGTCGTTTCACTGGAAGGCGATGCCGGCGGACAGCTGCGCCGCGCCCGCCTCTCCGATGGCACAACACTTGACGTGGACATCGCGGTCACCGCGCTCGGGACCGTTCGTAACGGTGACTGGCTCGCAGGCTCCGGATTGGCGAGCGGCGTGTGGGGTGTCGCGTGCGACGCCGGCTGCCGGGCTTTCGACGTCAACGGGCTGGTCACCGATGACGTCTTCGTCGCCGGCGACGTTTCCCGCGCCCCGCAGCCGATGTTCGGCTACCAGTTCCTCGCCGTCGAGCACTGGGGCAACGCGGTCTCCCAGGCCGAGGTTGCAGCGCACAACATGGTCAGCGGCGAAACGGCACGGTGGCCGCACCTGGCTGTGCCCAAATTCTGGTCCGTCCAGTTCGGCACCGAAATTAAGAGCGTGGGCGTGCCCTCGGTCGCCGATGAGGTCGCCATCGTGCAAGGATCGGTCGGATCCCGGCGGTTCCTGGCCGTTTACGGCTACAAGGGCCGCATCGTGGCTGCAGTGGCGTTCAACCAGAACAAATGGCTTGACTTCTATGAACCGCTGATTGACCAAGCGGCGTCCTTCCCGCCGACTTTCCACCATATTGACGAGCCGGACGATGCGCAGCCCGTGCCGGCCGGGTTCCAGCCTGCCGCCAGCCCCACCCAGGATGCGACCGTCGTCGTGACCGGCCACTATCCCAATGAGCGGCGCGCCAGATTGACTGACCGCCGCCTCCCGTAATGCGCCGCACCGGAGACCGGCAGCGACCGGCCCACGACCCAAGGAGCCTTCGCCATGGCCGAGCCCAGCACCTGGGAGCAGATCCTCGACTACACCAACCGGGCTAACCCCTACCCGTTCTACGACGAACTCCGCAAAACCCCCGTGAGACGCCTTCCGGACGGAAGCTATCTAGTGAGCACCTACGCGGAGATCGCCGCCCTGTTGCACGATCCACGGGTCAGCTCCGACATAACCCGCAACCCGGCTGCCGCCGCGGCGGGCGCCACGATTGGTGAGGACGGGGACGGCGCCGGCATGACGCCGACTTTCCTCAGCATGGATCCCCCGGATCACGACAAGTTCCGGCGGATCACCATGCGGCACTTCGGGCCGCCCACGACGCCTGGCAGGGTGGCCGGGATGGAGGCGCGGATGGCGGAAATTGTCACCGATCTGGTCGACAACATGGCGGACCGCAGCCGGATCGACGTCGTCGATGATCTGGCGTATCCCCTGCCCGTCACGGTGATCTGCGAACTTCTCGGTGTGCCCCCCGGAGATGAACAGCGCTTCCGGGTCTGGGTGGACCTGGCCCTGCAGTCCACCGATCCCGGACTCGATCCCGAAACCCAGCAAAAGAAGAGGATTGAGGCCGGCACGGAACTGCGCGCGTTCATGCAAGAGCTGGTCGACGCCCACCGGCAGGCCCCGGGGACTGACCTGCTTTCAGCGATGGCCACCGATGATGGCCCGGAGGGCCGCATGCCGGACGATCAACTGGTGAGCACCGGGCTTCTCCTGCTCATCGCCGGACATGAAACCACAGTAAACCTCATCTCCAACGGCGTCCTGACCTTGCTCCGTCACCCGGCCGAGCTCCGGAGGCTGCGCGCTGACCCCGGCCTGGCCATCCCGATGGTCGAGGAGCTGCTCCGCTACGAGCCGCCCGTGCATTTCGTCCCGTTCCGCACCGCCCTCGACGACATCGACATCGCCGGCACCACCATCCCAGCCGGCGCCTCGCTCACCCTGGTCCTTGCTGCGGGCAACCGCGACCCCGCCCACGTCGCTGACCCCGGGCTCTTCATCCCTGACCGGGCCAACAACCAGCACCTCGGTTTTGGGGGCGGCGTTCATCTTTGCTTCGGGGCGCCCCTGGCCCGGCTGGAAGCGCAGATCGCACTCACCGAATTCGCCACCAGGCTGGAGAACCCGCGGCTGGTATCGGACCCACCGCCGTACCGGCCGAGCCCGTTCCTGCGCGGCCCCTCCCACCTCCCGGTAGACATCGACGGCGTCCTTGCCCCTGGCCGGGCAGCCGACGGGCTAGCTGCACGCGGCGGCGATCAACTGCCGCGCCAGGGCGAGGCCCTGCCTGGCCGGGCCTTCAGCCCCCAGCACGGCGGCCGTTGACAGCGTGCCGTTGAGGACCAGCAGGAGCTGCTCTGCCAAGATCCTCACCCGGGACCTCAGCGGGTAAGCCCCTGCCGACCGTCGCCCGGAAAATGCACTTCAGCGGGTGACGGTCAGCGGCTTCATCGGCATCACGCAGGACACCCGTTCGAGGCGGACGTCGCCAGCGCCCGCCACGCGGTTGTTCCTGCCGGTGTCATCGCACCAGTCAATGTTGTAGGGCACCGCGGTTACGGCGGCATCCCCCGCGGCTGTCCGGGCGGGCACGACAAACGTGTAGGTGAACCCGCCGGCGTCGTTCATGGCGCTGGTGGTATTCACGACTTCCACCCCGGTTGCGTCGGTGACGCTTACCTGGATGCGCGCGTTGTTGCCGTAGCGGGGGTTGCAGCCAGCGTCCGGGGCTGCCACCGTCACGCTTTGCCCCGGTGCGGCCGTCGTCGGGGTCAGCGAATAGGCGGGCGGAAAGCATGGCGGCTCCCCGCCCGTGGAGGACGAGCACCCCGATAGCGAGGCAGTCAGTACCAATGCGCCAACCGTGGCACGGATCGTGGAGCGTCGCCCGCTGTCTTTCAGACAGAAAACCATGCCGTCAGTGTCGCTGGTACAGCAGTCGGCGCCTACTGTTGTGCTGAATTCGTGCCCGGATCGTTGCCGGCGCCTGCCCGCCGGCGGTTGACCGCCCCCATCAAGYGCAGGCAGAGCGCCCAGTAGGCTACCCCCGCGGCCAACGAGCCTGCCACGGCCAAGGCGGGGCTGATCCCGGCCAGCGGCGGATAGACCACCCAGTGGACAAGGTATGCGTAGAGGGAGGCGCTGGCGAGTACCACCATG
The DNA here is from genome assembly GCF_056406825.1 of Arthrobacter sp. P1_A5. Lineage (NCBI taxonomy): Bacteria > Bacillati > Actinomycetota > Actinomycetes > Micrococcales > Micrococcaceae > Arthrobacter > Arthrobacter sp. P1_A5. The sequence goes on from NZ_JBFTZL010000201.1 coordinate 4,167, forward strand.
AGTCGGCGGAGGACCTGCGGCACCGTAATGCTGGGGAGCCAGATGAGGAGCAGGATCCCGGCGAGGAGCGTGGCCTCCCGGCCGGGGTTCTCGAAGAATCCTGGAATGGTCAGGACTGCAATGACCGAGACCAGGCAACGCTGTGCGACGGTCCGGGACCGTGCGATAGCCCAGCCCAATGCGAAGAGCCAGAGCGCGGGCGCCGTGTGCGGCACGCCCGGGTTGACCAGCTCATACCGGGTCAGGAGCCCCACGCCGGTCAGCGCCAGCGGAAAGAGCAGCGGGGACCGCCGCTCGGCCCGGTCCGCCCACGGAATGGCCAGAAGCGCCGTCGCCGCGAGAAGCAGGTAGACGAGAATTTCGATGAACCAGAAGTGCCACTGGGTGCTCACCCCCTCCGGCCCGAGGACGGCGTTGAGCAGCACGATATTGGCGGGCGCGTAGTTGTCGGTGATCAGGAAGGCCACCGCGATGAACGCCATGCTCGGCACGATGATTCTTGCCACGCTGGACAGCTGCCTCCGCAGCCGCGGGATCCGCGTCCCAGAGAGCTGGAAGCGTGCGAAGTTGTAGCCTGCCACCGCCATGAGCACGTGGGCCGCACCCTGCCAGCTGAACAGCCCAACGTGCGTGCTGACGATCAGGACGATCCCGACGGCCCGCAGCACGATGCTCGTTTCCACGGGCGCAAAGAAGCGTCGACGCGTCCGGCCCGGTGCAGTTCGCGGCGGCACCAGGGCCCGGACCGGGGTCACGTGCCAATCCGGCGGGAGATGGCCCAGCGCCTGTTCCAGCCGAACCGATGCGGCCACGTAGGACAGTGAGTCCCCGCCCAGGGACCCGAACGTGTCGCTGGGCGCGATGTCGGCGCACTCCAGCACGTCCTGGAAAATCTTCCGAACGCTGTCCGGAGCATTATTGTCCGGCGCGCCGGTTTCCGTCGCGGGGGCGGGTGCTGGCCCTGGTTTCGGCGCGGACAGGGCCAGGACGCCCCTGTAGTCGAGCTTGCCCGTGGCCAGGCGCGGGAGATGTTCGACGGCGTGGACCTCGAGGGCGGCTCGCGGCAGCCCCATGCCCTGGGCGAGGACCTTGCCCAGCAGGTGCGCGTCGTGGTCGCCTTCAACGGCGACGACGACGCCGTCGTCCGTCCCGGCGCTGGCCGCCTGCACACCGAGGTCCGCCAGGAGCCGCTCCACCTGCCCCAGGTCAACGCGCAGCCCGACGATCTTGACGAACCGGCTGCGCCGGCCCACCACTTCGTAGACGCCCGTCGGGTGCAGCCTGGCAAGGTCGCCGGTGCGGAGCTCCGTAACGGTCCGGCCCGCGGCGAGGTCCGCCGGGCATTCGGCATAGCCAAGCATGACGTTGGCGCCGCTGTAGACAAGTTCGCCGTGCTCCAGCCCCGGCACGGGGTCGATCCGGAACGAGCCGCCGGGCACCGGGATACCCACCGCGCCCGGCACCTCGGCCGCCAGTTCAGGAGGCAGATATGCCATCCGTGCCGTCGCTTCGGTCTGGCCGTACATCACGAAAAATTCCCAGCCGCTGCGGCGGCCAAGTTCGGCGTATTTCCGCACCGAATCCGGCCCCAGCCGGCCCCCGGCCTGGGTGACGTAGCGCAGGCCGGGCAGATCCATGTCCGCAAACCCGACCCGTTCCAGCAGTTCAAAGGTGTATGGAACGGCCGCGAAGGACGTGGCTCCCCGGCGTCGGAAGAGCTCCCAGAAGCACGGATCAACCACGGAAAGGCCGGTCAGGACCAGCCCGGCGCCCCGGAGCAGGTGGCTGTTGATCACGGACAGCCCGTAACAGTAGGACATCGGCAAAGTCGTCACGGCCCGGTCGTCGGGCCCGATGTTCAGGTACTGGGCAATCGACTCGGCGTTGGCCTGCAGGTTCGCATGCGAGAGCCGCACGAGCTTGGGCGAGCCCGTGGATCCGGACGTGCTGAGCAGGAGCGCGAGGTCCGGGTGAAGCTCATGGCGGGTGCCGGTCCGGCGTTCGTCCAGCAGGAGCTGACCGTTGCCGGATTGGACAACGACGTCGGGGTCGTAGGCCGCAACGAGGGATTCCAGGGCGGCCGGCTTGTCCTCCGGCAGGAGGATCAGCGGGTGGCCGCCGGCC
>NZ_JBFTZL010000202.1:0-6214 GCF_056406825.1 Arthrobacter sp. P1_A5
CAACCGACAACCGTGGCGCCCTCGCGGGCGAACAGGACGGCGGTCACCCGACCCATTCCGCCCCCGATGCCTGTCAACAGAACGACTTTTCCTTCCAGACGACCACCAGCCATGGGTCCTTCTCCATTCAACTCATCATTTGTAGTGGGCCCCATGCAACCACAACGAGGAAGGGGCCGCAATCTCCCCACTCCGGCGCCAGAGGGCGCAGGATCAACAGCACGTGTTACACACGCCACACCGCATCAAAGGAGATGATGAATGATGAGTATCACCCCCGAGACGTCGACTCGCCCGCTCCCACCCGGCGTCATCCAGTTCGACCTCGAAAAGGCACTCGCGGCGTTCGCCGCCGCGATCGGCGAAGACAATGTCGCAAGCGATGCCGAGTCCCTGCAGGACTTCCAGGATCCCTTTCAGGTTCCCGGCTCCGCCACGAATCTCCCCTCCGCCGTCGTCAGCCCGACGAGCACCGAGGACGTCCAGGCGATCGTTCGGATCGCAAACGAGCACCGCATCCCGTTGTGGCCCATTAGCCGCGGCAAGAACAACGGCTACGGGGGAGCCGCGCCGCAGGTGCGCGGCTCCGTGATGCTCTCGTTCCGGAACATGAACTGCGTCCTGGAGATCAACGAGGAGCTCGGCTACGCGGTCGTGGAGCCCGGCGTGAGCTGGTACGACCTGCACGAAGCGATCAAGGCTGGCGGACACAACCTCGTCGCCTCCATCGTCGACATCGGCTGGGGAGGCGTGGTCTCGAACACGCTCGAGCACGGGCTCACCTACATGCCGTACTCGATCGACCAAGCCTCGCACTGCGGCTTCGAGGTGGTGCTCCCGAACGGCGACCTCATGCGCACCGGCTCGGGCGCAATGGACAACAACCCGACCTGGCCGCTGTACAAGCGTGGCCTCGGTCCGACGTCGACCGAGATGTTCATGCAGTCGAACTACGGCATCGTCACGAAGATGGGCTACTGGCTCATGCCGAAGCCCGAGGTGTACATGCCGCTCTGGCTGCGCGTGTGGGATGACGCACAGATGCCCGCCGTGGTCGATGCGCTTCGCGAGCTCATGCTCGCCGGCACCATCGACATGCGCCCCCAGCTGTCGAACACTTTGTGCATGGCATCGATGCTCACCACGCGCGCCGAGTGGTTCGACGGGGACGGGCCGATGCCCGAGGAAATCATCGACAAAATCGCCAAGGAGCTGGGCCTTGGACGCTGGATGATGCGGTTCGCGCTCTATGGAGACGAAACGGTGGTCGATCACAACTTCGAGAAACTCAAGACGCGCTTCCTGCAGATCCCGAGCGTAGAGCTCATGGGCGAGAAGCACGGGGCTGATGCGTGGGAGACACTGCCCAATCCGCACGAGCGGGTGCAGATCGGCGTGCCGAGCCAGGATCTCTACAAGATGGCAGGATGGTCCGGCGGCGAGGAGGGCGGCCACGTCGATTTCTCGCCGGTAATCCCGCTCACGTCCCAGCACGCGATGGCCGCGCAGAAGCTCATGGCCGAGATGTGCGCTGAAGCGGGCCTTGATTTCCTCGGTGGCATGCTCCCCATCAATGCGCGCGCAACCACGTTTATCAACGTCATCCCCTTCGACACGAAAAACCCGGAGCAGGTCGCCAAGGCGTACGCCGTGGCCAAGCGCATGGTCGCCGAGGCCGGCACGCGCGGCTACGGCGAATACCKGGCGCACCTGTCCTTCATGGATCTCGCGGCCGACCAATTCGGTTTCAACGACCACGCGCTGCGGCGCTTCAACGAGACGATCAAGGACACGCTCGACCCGAACGGGATCATCGCTCCGGGCAAGTCCGGGATCTGGGGCACCCGCATGCGGGAGGCCGGTTTCCCGCAGGCGTGATGGCGCATCTTCGGGGAGCCCCCGCCCTGCCCAAGGGGCAGGGGACGGGAAGACCCCGCCCTAACAAACGGGCGGGGTCTTCCCGGCAGGCTCGGGCAGATGCCTGGCTTCCCGCGGGGCACAGCCGTGGACCTCGCGAAAGGCTCTGCTGAAGCTTGCCGGATGGCGGTATCCCCACCTCGTCGCGACCGTTGCGATCGTCGTTTCCGGGGACCGCCGCAGCTCGCCCACGGCACCCTCGAACCGGCGTTCGCGGATCCAGGCCGACACTCCGGTGCCGGAGGCCGAAAAGAGCTTGTGGACGTAGCGCGTGGACACGTAGTGGGCCCGAGCGATCCGCTCTGGCCCGAGTCCCGGGTCGTGCAGGTGGCCCATCACGAACCGCTGCATCCGCGCAAGCAGTACCTCGGGCCGGGAACGCGGATCGGAAATCTCCTGCGCGCCGTACATGCTGCGAAGCAAGGGCAGCAGCATCTCTGCAGCGCCTTCCCCGTCAGGGCTTGAGAGCCCGCCGCCGCTCGTTGTGGTTCGGGCTAGCTGTACGAGGAACGGGGTTCCCGGCCCAGTGAGCCGTCCCTGGCCCGAATCCACCCGTGTCGCGGAACGCCGGGCGATGCCCTCGGCCTGCGCCCCGATGAACCATTTGGGAATGCTGAATACGAGCACCTCGAAACCCTTGCGGCCCTCAAAGGTGGAAGGCCGCGACGTATCGTGGCACGCAATGTCACCGGGGCGAAGAAGGCAGCTGCGATCGTCCTGTTCGATATGGATCGTGCCCCTGGTCATCAGATACAGCAAGATGCACTCCGGATCGGCGGTCGCGATCATCCGCTGCGTGCGTGCCACCCGGTGCGCAAGTCCTTGGATGGACTGGACCCCGACCGGCCCGACCTGGCCACCGGCGAGGCGGGCGTCGAAGGTGGGCGCTCCGACCGATTCGACGTGCATCGGGAAGAAGCGTTCGGAGATCCCCGTCGACCAGTAGTCACGGCGCTCGGCCGKAGGAACCGACCGGGTATCCAGGACGGAAGTCATTGGTCCGCCTCGGATGAGGTTCCGTCATAGATCTGCGGTGCAGCCAAGCAGATGCCGAGTAGGGGAGGGCGGGCGTTGCCGTGGGCCCCGGGCTGGATCGGATTCGTGGGCGCCAGGTCGATTCCGGGCGACGCCGATGCTGCCGGCGATTGGTGAGTCCGACAGCCCACGACAACCCAACTCACCGCCAAGTCCCTCGCGTGGGCTGAACCTCCGGCTTCCATGACCTCTGTGGCAGAAGACGCAGTCACGGCACCTCCCTTATAGATCCGATCCGTTTCGTACTGAGTATAAGGTGCGTCACAATTCCATGCAAAGATGCCACGTCACCCCGTCGGCGGGTTACTGAAGAATGCCCGAAGGTCGCGGGCCGGAGTGGGAATCCGTGGCAATCCATTTCGCGGCCCCAGACGACCCTTTGTTGCCAGGCCACTTGGGGCGTTGTTGTTCCTATATACACGGGCTCGCGATACCCGGAAGATTAAAGCATCAAAGTGTGATCGTGTACGTTTCGTATTGGATGGCTAAGCACGTATGGTTGACCCATGGCAATCAGAAGCGAAGAAAGTCGTCGGGCCATTTTGGAAGCAACCATGAAGTTGCTTGAAGATGCGGGGCCTGACGGATTTACGGTGCAAAAGCTCTCGATCGAGCGCATTGCCCGTGAGGCCGGAGTCAGCAAGACCACTATCTACAGGTGGTGGTCGAGCAAGGTTGCCGTGGTTATCGATACATTCTTGGACAACCATGTCGCGCGTACTCCGGTGCGCCAGGATGTCCCTGCGATTGACGCGCTTCGTGAGCACATGGCCTCACTTGCGGAGGTCTATGCCGGCAATGAGGGTCGGCTCGTGGCGCAACTCATCGGTGAGTGCCAGGGTGACGAGGCGGCGATGGCTGAATTCAAGAAACATTTCTGGACTCCGCGCGCGCTGGTCGTTACGTCCTTGGTTGAACGGGCTATAAGCGAGGGGTCGATGCGCAAGGCACTCGACGCCGAGCTCGTCACGGAGCTGCTCTACGCCCCCGTGTACTTCCGCCTGTTGTTTCAATCCGGCCCCCTTGACGCCAAGGCCACCGACGCAATCATGCAGACGGCTCTTGACGGGCTCGCCGCAAGGTAGCGGCCCCAAGTACTACCTGTGTTCCGTCCGGGCCCAAGGGCCCGATGGGCTCCGTGACTAAGAATTGACCCTATAGTCTTGGGTTGCCGCGGCATGTCGGGCGAATAGTATGCCGGTGCTGGCTTTAGCCGGGGCGCAGCCCGGCGCTCGAGTTGAGTGGCGTGCACCTATTTGAGGGTGCGCAAGAAGTTTGCGGCGACGCTCCGGTAGGGGGCGACGCCCTGTCATCGCCTGCTCCGACCGTGACTTCTTTGCGACATGCCCGTGGCGCCCTATGCCTCCCGATTTCCCTTCCACGTGTCCGGTGTGGGCGTGGGAGGCCTCGGGTCTGTGCAATACGATACGGTTCGTATATATTGGATGAGACGTTAGATGTAGGAAACTGACCCTGATCTGTCCCTGCCATTGGAGCCAGCCCGTTAGGGAAGCCGTCCACACTGAGAGGAAACATCATCGTGAAAACCGCCATCGCGCCGAATGATGCGGTCGTCGTCGCCTATCGCAGGACACCGATCGGCCGGGCCCGCAAGGGGTCTCTGGCCGGTGAGCGCCCCGAAGACCTCGCGCTGGCAGCCATCCGGGGAGCGCTCACTGCGGTTCCGCAGGTTGACTCCGCCGAGATTGCGGACGCCTACGTGGGGTGCGCGGTACCGCAGGGCGCGCAGGGCGACAACATTGGCCGCCGCATCATGGTTCTTGCAGGGATGGACAGCGTCCCCGCGGTTACTGTGAACCGCTTCTGCGCGTCCTCGTTGCAGGCCACCGCGATGGCGGCCCAGGCCGTGCGGGCGGGCGACGGGGACGCGTTCCTGGTTGCGGGCGTCGAATCGACCACCTCGACACCGCCCGTAGTTGAATCACCCCACCCCGCCTTCGCGGACGCAGCACGGCGTGCCGATGGCATCTTCGAATCCGGCCAGCCGTGGGCCGACCCCCGGGATCACGGGGAGCTGCCCGATGCGTACCTCTCTATGGGCAAGACCGCCGAGTTCGTGGCCCGTCAAACCGGCACCACGCGCCGCGACCAGGACGAATGGGCTCTGGAGTCCCAGCTCCGGGCGGAACGGGCGATGGAGTCCGGCTACTTCGCGCGCGAGATCGTGCCGGTGGCCACGGCTGCCGGCACGGTGGTGCGCGCCGATGACGGCCCGCGTCCGGGCACCACGCTGGAGGCCCTCTCGAGCCTCAAGCCGGTGTTCCACGAGGCCGGAACCGTCACCGCGGGCAACGCCAGCCCGCTCAACGACGGCGCGTCAGCCCTGGTGGTGATGAGCGCCCGGCGCGCGGGCGAACTGGGGTTGAAGCCGCTGGCCCGCATCCTGGGCAGTGCCGCAAGCGGCCTCTCGCCGGAAATCATGGGACTGGGTCCGGTGGACGCATCCCGCCGGCTGCTGGATCGTTTGGGCCTGTCGATCGGTGACATCGACATCGTCGAGCTGAACGAGGCCTTTGCCGCCCAAGTGGTTCCCGTGGTGCGGAAGCTGGGCGCAGACCCCGAGCGGGTCAACCCGTTTGGCGGGGCGATCGCCTTGGGCCACCCCTTCGGTGCGACCGGCGTGCGGCTGGTCGGAACGCTCATCAACGGACTGCAAACCAAGGACGGATCGCTCGGCCTGGCGACGCTCTGCGTGGGCGGCGGCCAGGGCATGGCGATGGTAGTGGAGAGGTTGTCGTGAACCAGACAGCGACCATTGCCGACCCGGCCCGCTCGATGCTGGCCGCCGACCGGAGCCTGGAAGGGCTCGGCATCCAGGTGTTGCGCGCCAGCGAGGGCCGTGCCACGGCCGTCCTCCGGGTCACGCCCGAAATGGCCAACGGGCACGGGATTGCCCACGGTGGATTGGTCTTCGCGCTGGCAGACACCGCGTTCGCTATGGCCGCAAACACATTCGGCGCCGGAATCGCGACCGCCGAGGCTTCCATCTCCTACATTTCCCCGGCCTGCATCTCGGAGGAGCTGGTCGCCTCCGCTGAAGTGACCTTTCACGAGGGCCGCCGGATGATAGTGGATGTGGTGGTGCGGGCGGGGGAGCGGACTGTCGCCATCTACCGCGGAACGGGCAGGGCGCTGCGCCCGGCGGACTGAGGCTTCTTGAACAGCTGCCGATGTGGGGCGGCAAGACATGCGTGTGTGCCCGGCTCCAAGTCGGAGTCCGGGCACACACACGTATTTGTAC
>NZ_JBFTZL010000203.1:0-6125 GCF_056406825.1 Arthrobacter sp. P1_A5
GGTCCGTACCGGCTCGGTCGACGGGCCGATTGTCGGCCACGCGTTCATGGAGCAGGCCAACCAGTTCACCCTGTACCAGGGTGTCGTTCCCGGGTAGAGACTGCGGCCGCCTCACTTGTCCCGTACCGGACGCGTGAGGCGGTGGCTTGAAGGGTGAACGAACGCCTTAGCGACATCCAGTGATCGGACGCGGCCTTGTCTTCGCCCGCGAGTTCGGGCAATCACATCGAGGTGACGACGCGTACACGGTGGCCAACGGCGATCGACTCCCGAGAGATGGCTCCAGCGATCGGAGACACAAGGAATGCGATCAAAGCAGCAACGTCGGAGGGCCGGGCCCCTCTCTCCCCCCGGAGACGGACGCATCGTCGCGGGCATCCAGGACGAAACCCCACTCCCGCTTCGCGACGCAACCACTGCAACGGCACCTTCCACCCAGAGACCACATATGCCCGGGACCAATCCCAATGGCCAGTGCGCTCGGCCAGCGACCGTAAACCGACCTCCCCCATCGGTGTGACGGGTCTTCCCCCGGTGCGAGAATGTCTGCATGCTCACCTTCCTGGAGACTGAACGACTTCTGCTCCGGCAGTTCACCCCCGACGATGCGGAGCTACTCGTGGAACTGGACAGCGATCCGCGGGTGATGCGGTACATCACCGGCGGTATCCCCACCCCCCGGGGCGAGATAGAAGGCGACTTCCTCCCGGCATTCCTCGACTACTACCAGCGCTTTCCCGGCTACGGGTTCTGGGCCGCGATCGAGAAGACGACCGGGGAATTCCTCGGCTGGTTCCACTTCCGGCCAGGCCCCGACGATCCACAAGATCAGCCGGAACTGGGCTACCGGTTGCGCCACGCGGCCTGGGGAAAGGGGCACGCGACGGAGGGATCGCGGGCGCTGATCGCCAAGGGGTTCACCGAGTTCGGGGTGCAGCGGGTTGTAGCCTCGACCATGGCAGTCAACACGGCCTCCCGAAGGGTGATGGAGAAATCCGGGATGCGCCTCGTGCGGGCCTTCGTCGCCGACTGGCCGGTGTCCGTTCCGGGCGAAGAGCACGGCGACGTCGAGTACGCGATCACCCGAGATGAATGGGAGGCTGACGATTCCCGCCTTCGCCTCCAGTGACCCGCCCGTATCCGCGCGCGGCCGAGGTTGCCCTTCAGCAGGTTCAGTGCCCGCCGCGCGGAAACCAGTTCGAAGGCTTCGATGCTTCCGTCGCGGTCCTCGCCAGCCAGGCGCACCCAGTGTTCGGGAGCAGGGGTTGAGGTCATGCGGACATCCCTGGTCATGGTCATTCGTTACTTGGTGGGCGTTTGGACGGGCAGCTGCAGGTAGGAGGCGTGCTCTCCGCCGGTGTGGATAACGTGCGTTCCGCTGTTGGCGCCTAAGGATTCGTTTATGCCCGGCATCAGCGTGCCGAGCAGGTTCCGGGAGCTGATGATGAAGCGGAGTTGTTCTCCAGGATGGAAGGAGAGGCCGATCGGGAACAGGTCGATGTCGATGGCCACGATTTCCCCGGCCGACAGCTTCTGGACCCGGTCGAAGCTGTGGGCGGGCACGTCGTCGGTCGAGAGTGCCTCGTCGAGGTGGCGGGCAGAGACACGAAGCCGCCCGTCGGAGCCCTTGTAGCGCAGGATCGTCGCCCCATGATCGGTGAGGTCATGTGCCATGGCGCTGTGGTTGGGGACGGTGAATGCCTGTAGCGGCGTTCCGTACGCGTCGAGCTTCTGCACGAGGGCGAACAGGTCCATGTCGTCAGCGCCTCGCGCCTCGACCCAGAGGTGCGCCTTCGGGTAGCCGACCAGGACGGTCTCCTGCTCGAAGCGGGTAAGGAAGGACACCGCGTTCGGGTTCGAGTCGACGTCGTACGCCGCTTCCGCCGCGGCGGCCGGGGCGGTCGTCGTCAGGGTCCGGGAGCGGCCGTCCAGGTAGTACTTCGTCGATGCGATGTCCGCGGGCGGGAACATGTCGGCGGCGACGCCGACTTGGTCGCCGCCCTCGAGGTCGAGAACGGAGTAACGGACGCGGGGCGTTCGCTCCCACCCGTTGTCCTGATCCTTGAGGTAGTGGTCGAAGAAGCGGCGCAGGTCTTCCACGTTCGCTTCGTCGTAGTAGTCCGGCCATTCCTGGCTGTTGTGGATCCTCAGCCATTTCTCTTCCGAAGCGATGCGCCGCCAGGCGCGGAATGTCCCGGCGGTGTGGAGGGTGTTCGAGTAGCTGGCCACGATGTACGCCGGGACGGTGATCTTGCCGAAGTCGGGGATTTTGTGTTCCCAGAGGTCGGTCATCAGCGGGTAGTGCTCGACTTCGGAGAGGATGTCTTCCTTCCGGTTTTTGCCGAAGAAGCTGCCTTMCTGGAGTTGCTGGGCGAAGCCGATGTCTGGCATTCCGCCCCGCATCACCAGGTCGCGGTAGACGTCGCTGACGCCTTCCCACGGGTTGATCGCCGCCAGGTGCGGGGGCTGTTCTGCGGCGGTGAACCACTGGGATACCGCGAGGTAGGAGGTCCCGCTCATGCCCACCTTGCCGGAGCACCACTGCTGCCCGGCGAGCCATTCAATCAGGTCGTAGCAGTCCCGGCCTTCCTGCCGGTCCCACAGCACGCTGTCCCCGTCGGAGTCCACCACGCCCCGGATGTCCGGGTTGCAGATCGCGTAGCCCCGGGCGCACCAGTATGCGGGATCCGGTGCCTCGAACTTCTCCAGACCGGACACGATGCCGTTGTCCAGGCCAACCAGCCCGAACACGCCCATGACACTAAGGGATGTGCCTTGACCCTTGCCGTAGGGACTCCACGCCACGATCACCGGCACCTGCTCAGAACCCGCGGGGCGGAAGATATCGACGTAAATCGTGACTCCGTCCCGCAACTGAACCGCGACGTCCTTCTCGAACACCACATCGACCGGCAGGGCGCGGAACTGCGGCGCAATCCGGAACCCTGCCTCGAGTGTCCGGGTCCCGGGTTCGAACGCGGTCAGCACCCCGGTTCTTGCAGCGGGCAGCGGATGGGATGGTACGAACATCTTCTGGTCATCGCTCATGGCGAGCTCCTTTGGTCAGGTCAGCCCTCCGGGGCTTGCGTCCAAGCGAGCCTACGTCCGCCAGTTCGGAAACTCAACACCTGTTGAGAAAAGCAGTATCGGTTGCTAGGTTTGGCTTATGACCCAGCAGAAGGAATCCCTGCCGAAAGCGCGGCGCGGCCGCAGGCCCGGGACCGGGAGCACCAGACAGGCGGTGCTCGACGCTGCCAGGGCCCGGTTCGCCACTGACGGTTTCGGCGCGACGACGATCCGGCGTGTCGCCGCCGATGCCGGCGTGGACGTGTCCCAGGTGATGCAGTTCTTCCGCTCCAAAGACGAGCTGTTCGCGGCCGTGATGTCCGTCCCAGCCTCGGCCCTTGAAAGGTTCAACACGGCTTTCGAGGGGCCCGACGAGCATCTTGGGGAACGCGTCGTCCGCGCCTACCTCGACGCCTGGGAAGGCCCCGCCACGGATTCCGAACCATTGATGGCCATGCTCCGTGGTGCGATCGTCAATGACCAGGCAAGCGCACAACTGCGTGAGTTCATCCAATCCCGCCTGCTGCACGGCACCATCGGCCGCAGCGATGCCGATGCCGCTCTCCGGGCTGGACTCGCCTCATCGATGCTGGTGGGTATCGTCACCAGCAGGCGGATCATCGGTGTGCCTGTGCTGGTCGATGCGGACACGGAGAAACTRGTGGCGACCGTGGCTCCGGCGATCCAGCAGATCTTGGTCGGCGCACCCTCCCAGACCGGCGGGATCGAGAAGGGCACCGGCGCGTGACTGCCATTGAAAGTCATGTCACATAGGACTCGTGGGCTGCATGAACTCGTGTTAGCTGAAATAGGCAGGTAGGGGCCCAGCCACCAGCAACGGCATCAGGTGTATACGGGCATGGACACTGTCCGGAATGTGGCCCGAATATTCAAATGAACGCGCGCACCCAACGGTTCACTTGACAATATTTCTGAGTCAACTCAAACTTGAGTAGACTCATTTTTCACCAAGCCTTACGTCATAGAGGAGCACCACGCCATGAGGGCATTCGTCGTCACCAAGTACAAGGAGCCGCTGCGCGCAGCAGACGTCCCTGAGCCGACCGTCGGCGAGCGCGATGTGCTGGTCCAGGTCCACGCAGCTGGCCTCAACCAATTGGACGAAAAGATCCGCCTGGGTGAGTTCAAGCAGATCCTCCCTTACAAGCTCCAGCTGATCCTTGGCAACGATGTCGCCGGCACAGTCATCCGCGTCGGGGCGAAGGTGCGCGGCTTCAAACCCGGTGACGAGGTCTACGCCCGACCCGACAAAGACCGCATCGGCACGTTCGCCGAGCGCATCGCCATCACCGAGACCGACCTGGCACTGAAACCCGCATCGATCAGCATGGAGGAGGCCGGCTCACTACCGCTGGTTGCACTTACGGCGTGGCAGGCCCTCGTTGAGCAAGGCAAAGTAGGGCCGGGGCAGAAAGTTCTCATTCACGCCGGGGCCGGCGGGGTCGGGTCGATCGCGATCCAACTCGCCAAGCACCTCGGCGCGACCGTCGCGACCACCGCAAGTGCCTCCAACGCCGACTTTGTGCGCGACCTCGGCGCGGACACTGTGATCGACTACCGTACGCAGGACTTCGAACAGCTCCTCGCCGGCTACGATCTGGTGCTCGACAGCCTCGGAGGGGAGAACCTCGTGAAGTCACTGCGCATCCTCAAGCCCGGCGGGAAGGCGATCGGAATCGCCGGTCCGCCGGACCCGACGTTCGCGCGCAAAGCCGGTCTCAACCCTGTGCTGCGCCTGGCCATCGCGGGGCTCAGCAGCAGGATCCGGCGGCAGGCGAAGAAGCTCGGCGTCAGCTACGAGTTCCTCTTCATGCGTGCCAGCGGCGACCAGTTGCGCCAGATCACCGCCCTGGTTGACGACGGCGTGCTGCGCCCGGTCGTAGGGCAGGTCTTCGACTTCGCGCAGACCCCACAGGCGCTCGAGTCGCTKGCCGAGGGCGGCCTCCGCGGCAAAGCCGTCGTCACCCTTCCCTCCTGAGCCGCCGGCAGCCATTCACCTCACAGACCACTTAGAGGACTACCAGCATGAGCAGCTTTGACACCCCGAACGGCTCCGTCGTCACCTCGTACGCGAAGGCCACCACACGCTCCATCACTTCAGGTGGCGCCACATACGCCTACCGCGAACTGGGGCCCAAGACCGGCATCCCCGTCGTGTTCTTCGTGCACCTTGCCGCGACTCTGGACAACTGGGACCCGCGCATCATCGAGCCCATCGCGAAGAACCGCCACGCCATCACCTTCGACCAGCGCGGTGTCGGCGCCTCCACCGGGCAGGTTCCCGACAGCGTCGAGGCGATGGCCGACGACGCCTACACCTTCATCAAGGCTCTCGGGTTCGACCAGGTCGACGTCTTCTCCTTCTCAATGGGCGGCATGATCGCCCAGGACCTGGTCCTCAAGCATCCCGACCTCGTCCGCAAGCTCGTGCTGGCTGGTACCGGACCGCGGGGCGGCAAGGACATCGACAAGGTCGTCGGCACCACCTACTGGGACGTCCTACGCGCGACCCTGACGCGCTCGGACCCGAAGGAGTTCCTGTTCTTTAACCGCAACGCGACCGGCAAGCCGGCCGCGAAGGCGTTCATCAAGCGCTTGCAGGAGCGCACTGTCGACCGCGACAAGCCGATCAGCACCAAAGCCCTCCAGACTCAGCTGAAGGCAATCCGGAAGTTCGGCCGCTCCGCGCCGTCGGACCTGTCAAGGCTCACCCACCCCACCCTCATCGCCAACGGCGACAACGACCGCATAGTGCCGTCGGTCCTGTCCGGGGACCTGCACCGGCGCATCAAGGGATCCGAGCTGATCATCTACCCCGACTCGGGCCACGGCGGAATCTTCCAGTTCAACGACAGGTTCTCCCCCGTCGCCGTAGAATTCCTCGCCCACTGACCAGCACCTACCTGACAAGATCCCGCCAACAGAGCAGAGAGCCGCTGTGGCTGTGCCCGCCCGTGAATACGGGCGGGCACAGCCGTTGGCGTGACTATCCCGGCATGTGACGTGAAGGCCAAAGCACCAGGCGATCGATTCGGGTG
>NZ_JBFTZL010000204.1:0-6064 GCF_056406825.1 Arthrobacter sp. P1_A5
GGCGGGTTCTAACGGTCGTTGCAACACCCAACACTTTGGGAGTTGCAACGACCGTGTCGTTTTTAACGGAGGAAACAGCCCGGCGGCGGAAGTACACGCCGGAGCAGAAGGACCAGTTCTTGTCGGTGGTGGACCGGCTGGGGAGTGTGAGCGCGGCCGCGGCGGAGCTCGGATTCAATCAGATGACGTGCTRTCAATGGGCGCGCAAAGCGGGACTGACTCAAGGGAAGCCGCGAAATCGGCAGGCGGGCCAGAGAAAGTACACGCGTGAGGAGAMGGACGAGTTCTTCGTCGTGTTCGACCGGCTAAAGAGCACGCGGCAGGCTGCCAGGGAACTCGGTTTGAATCCCGACACGTGCGCCGGTTGGGTGCGTAAAGCCGGGTTGAAAAGCTATGGGAAACCGGGGGCGGGCCCTCACCCCGGGCGGGATGAGTACTTCCGGCTGCGCAAGACCGGGTTGAACCGGCGGAAGGCTGCCGCGGTGGTCGGCATACATCTCCGGAGCGCCGAAGAGTGGGACCGCGGGATCCGTAAGTCCGGCGACCGACGCATTTACCCGGATGGCCGGGTGGTCGACTACAAACGTGGTGTGACCACTATGACCCCTCCCGCGGGCACGACCGGACCGGCCCTGGTCCCGTCGATCCCGGTGGCCGCGCTGGAGAAGACCATCGATCCGCGGTTCCTGAGCGTGCAGGAGCGGGAGACGATCCGGGATCTGAAAGCTGCCGGTACTGCAACCAGGGCGATCGCCTACGCCCTGGGACGATCGCCCTCAACGATCAGCCGCGAGCTGGACCGCAACACCGATCCCCGGCTGGGTTACCTGCCGCACGGGGCGCAACGGATGGCCGCCGCCCGGCGCGCACGGCCCAAGAGCGCCAAGCTCGCTGGGGAGTCGGACCTGCGCGACTACGTGAAGGACAAACTGCTCATACGCTGGTCTCCGGAGCAGATCAGCCACACCCTGGTCGAAGAGTTCCCCGACAACCCGGAGATGCGCGTGAGTCCAGAGACGATTTATCAAGCCCTCTACGTCCAGGCAAGAGGGGGACTCAAGCGCGAGATACAGACCGCGCTGCGCACTGGCCGGACCCGCYGCAAACCCCACCGCACCGGCGAGCAACGCACCTCCAGGTTCGTGGATCCGATGGTCATGATTTCCGAGCGCCCCCCCGAAATCGAGGACCGCGCCGTGCCGGGCCATTGGGAAGGGGACCTCATCACCGGCGCCTACAACCAGTCAGCGATCGCGACCCTGGTCGAACGCACCACCCGGTACGTGATGCTCGTCCACCTGCCCGGGGACCACACTGCCGAAACCGTCCGCGACGGACTCGTCAAAACCATGGCCACCCTCCCGGAGCACCTGCGAGGGTCCCTGACCTGGGACCAGGGCGCTGAAATGGCCACCCACAAATCCTTCACCATTGCCACCGACATGCCTGTCTACTTCTGCGATCCGGGAAGCCCCTGGCAACGCGGCTCCAACGAAAACACCAACGGGCTGCTGCGCCAGTACTTCCCCAAAGGCACCGATCTGTCCGTCTACGGACCCGAAGACCTTGAGCACGTCGCGCAGGAACTCAACGGACGCCCACGCAAGACGCTCGGCTGGAATACTCCAGCCGAGCGTCTACGTGATTTACTACTGACCACCTAACCAGCAGGTGTWGCAACGACCCCTAGAAACCGCCATCCGCCGTCGTCCTCTATGTTTGCCTCGGCGGCAGGTCTCCGGTTCAACGCTTCCTGCCCCCGACACCCGGCACGGACGCGACCTGCTTCATCCACGCCGCGATCTGGCGTTCGTCGATGTCGTCCATGGATTTGAGCTCTACACCCCGCGTCGACTTGCCCATCCCCACCGGTGTCACCGGCGGTACAGGCTCGAGCGCTGCGCCATTCACAAACATGAGCTTGACATGGCCAGCAAATCCGCCGCAGCTGAAGCACCACCCGTCGCCGACTCCGTAGTAGGACATGCCCCACTTCACGGAGCGCCGGAGGCCGGGCAGCGTCTTTGCCGCCAAAGCATCGACCGCTTCGGCAGTGCCGCGCTGCGGCTGCGGCAGGCTGGCGATATATGCGAAGACCGGCTTGTCGCCGACCGCCGCTTTCGCCGGGCTTGCCCTGCCGGTCATGGATTCCGGCAGACTTGAGGCGACGTCAACACGCGCACCGGTGCGCGTTGCCGGCTTTTGGGCTTCCCTCTTACCGATCTCCCCGCTGGTCATGGAGGGTATTATGCCTCACCCATCGCGAGACGGAGCCACCACCGTTTTCTCGCGAGCCGTATCGGGCTCTTCGGGGAAGTCTCTACCTGTCCGCAGTTATCGATTCCAGGACGGCCTGGAATGCCGGACTTAATCGTATCCCCAGGCCACCATCCCCTCCCGGCGCAGGGAGGGTTTCGTTTTTTCCACTTCCAGCCCGCGAAGGTTGGCGATCCCCTGGGTTCTGAGGGCTTCGAACCCGCCGAACTTGTATGCGTTGTTGTGACTGAAAACGGTAACCGTGTCCGGGAGGTCGAGCGCGATCATCTCGACGCTGCGCGGCGCGAACTCACACCCAAGTCATGTCCAGGGTTCCGGCCGGGAATCCAGACATGCCCAAGTATCGAGACCGAGATTCGCGTGCATCGCAATGCCCGTAAGCCGATCGGTCTGCAAGGCGTGTGTATGGTGCTGATATGGCTTCTCCGCAGACGCTAAGTGAGCCCGAGCGCCGCGTCGTCGCGGGCTGGGCCGCAGACTGCGCTGAGCGGGTGGTGGCTTTATTTGAGGCCGAGGCTCCTGCAGATGGTCGCCCCCGCGACGCCATCGCCCGGGCCCGGGCCTTCGCTCGCGGTGAGCTCGGTGCCGCCGACGAGATCCGCCGGCGGTTTGTGGCCGGCCGTGCCGCACGCGAGGTTACCAGCCCTGCTGCGGTGGCTGCCGCCCGGTCCGCCACGCAAGCCGCCGCCGTCGCCCACATGGGAGCGCACGCCCTGGGGGCAGCGGCGTATGCCGCGAAAGCGGCCGGACTCGCAGCGCCCGATCGACCCCAGACGATCGACGACGAGATCCACTGGCAACTTGAGCACATGAGCGCCGAAGCCCGGTCCGCGCTCCGGCGCCTGCCACCGCTGGGCGCGAATTCCGCCGGTCCGCTAGGGCCAGGACTTCTCGCATCCGGAATCCTCGCCTCGATCATCCGCACGATCCAGGCCGACTTGGCCCGCCCCGACCGGCCTGCCTCCGCCAGCTGAACGAGGCGGCCATTCGCCGGAGACGGTGGTCGCGGATCCCATCACCTGCTACGATCCCCAGAATCCCCACACGACCGCATGCAGGTCGCAATCACTCAGGAGGTTCGCGATGCCGGACACCACCTGCCACATGTCGATCTCGCTGGACGGCTTCGTCGCCGGGCCGGACCAGAGCCGCGAGAACCCCCTGGGCAAGCGGGGGCTGGAGCTGCACGGCTGGCACATCGGCGACCCGCGCGCCAACGATGCCGACAAGGTAGCGAACGAGTGGCTCATGCGCCCGCGCGGCGCATATGTGATGGGTCGGAACATGTTCGGCCCCATCCGCGGGGACTGGGATGAGGAATGGAAAGGCTGGTGGGGAGCCGAACCGCCCTATCACGCGCCGGTGTTCGTGCTGACCCATCACGGACATGACCCGATCCAGCTGGACGGCGGGACGACCTTCCACTTTGTCACCGAGGGCTTCGACTCGGCCTACTCCGCAGCCTGCCAGGCCGCCGGAGACAAAGGCGTGGACATCGCCGGTGGGGCCTCGACCGTCCGACAGGCACTGATCGCCGGCGTGATCGACGAGCTCACCCTCGACATCGCACCGGTCCTGCTCGGTTCGGGCGAGCGTATTTTCGACGGGGTTGAATCCTTCGGCTTCGAACCCGCCGAGGTGCTTCACTCACCGCTGGCCACCCACATCCGCTATCGCCGCGTCGGCTGACTCCGAACACGCTGCCGGCCTCCCGCGCCGCAGACAGTACGACGTCGTCGACAATCTGGTGGAAGCGGCTAAGGCTTCCGGGGCCCGCGTCCTGCTCGGCGGCAACCCGGGCACCGACCAGCCAGGCTACTTCTACCCACCACCCTCGTAGCCGACATCGACAACAACAACCCCTTGGTGGCGGAGGAGCAGGTCCGCCCGGCCCTGCCGATCGTCCGTTACAGCACGATTGACGAGGCTGTTGCAATGGCTACCGCCCTCGACGTCGGACTCGGAGCCTCTGCCTGGTCCTCGGACTGGTCCACTCGGAATTTGCGGGTCTTGCCCTGCGAGATCATCCGGGGTAATGCTGGACGAAGGGATCCGAGTAGACTTCGAGCTGACGGTTTCCCGGCAGATTGCCAAGTGGAAGCGTGGCGACGCCGAGGTCGACGTGAATCACGAAGCACTGGCCCGCGCGTCGCCGCAAGTATTACTGGATTGATGGTGGCCGGGGCGAACCCTCACGTGACGGTTGCGAGCGTGGCCGCGCCGGTCCCGGCCGCACCAGGCAGGATTGAGGCTTGGATTCCTAAGTGCGACCCCGACGTTGACCACAATCCCAAGCCGGTACGGAATGGTGAACGGCGGCCACCCCTCAGTGGCCGCACCAAACTCGGCGGGAAAGGCTCGAACCGGATGGCCGGAGCAGCCATTCTCTCGTAGGGAGCGTCTGATGCGCGGCGTTCGAATCGGCCAACCAGCGCCGCAGACCCGCGACGGATCCTCGATTTGTCGACCGCAGACGACGAAGGCCGTGGGGGTCCACCAGGAGGTTTAGCCATGTATGAGAGTAGAGAGCAGAACCATCGCCCGGTGATCGAGGGCGGAGGTGAACGTGCGGACGTCGCCCGCGCGTCAGGACAAGGAATTGACCGCCGCAGGGTCTTGGGATCGGGTCTGGCGATGGCCGCCACGGCGGTCTGTTGGGGGCCCGTGCCGCCCCTCGGGCCAGCGCGGCAGCCCCCGGGGAGGCTGGCCCGTTCCAGGAAGTCAGCGGCCATGCCCTGTACCTCTTGCCGCAGGACCACAAATGGCACACGGGCGGAATCTTCGACACCGGGCAGTTCCAGGAGTGGCACTACTGGACCGGCTTCTTCACCGATGACGACACCGGGGAAGAGTTCGGCATTTTCTACAACCTCACGAACAATCCGAGTGCGCCCGGGGGGCCCTCGCTGTGGGAGCAAGGCGTAAGCTTCTCGTTCGGAGACTTCGCCAAGCAGGAGTTGATCTGGGCGCACCAGCCGACCGCTGTTGGCTCATTGCAGGGGACACGGCCGCCGGACTCGACCTCGCCGGACGACTTCCAGTACAGCGCCAAGGGCGAGAACGTGGAATTCACGACGGTGTACCGTGCCGAGCCGGACACGTGGCGCTTCCAATTCACTGGTGTTGCCGCAAACAACAACAACTCACCCCTCGCCATGGACATGGAGAACACGGCCCAGTCACCGTACGGCTACATGCCGGTAGGGCTTGGCGGCTTTGAGAATCAGAACATCCCCTGGAATGGGCAGAATCTGGATCCCGCCAACCTGTACGCGCTGTCCTACTACTACACCGGTCCGATTTCAAAGAGTAAGGGCACCGTCACCATCGGCGGTAAGACCCGCCATCTCACAGGCACGATCTGGTTTGAGCACCAGTGGGGGAACTTCAACTCCGGGCAGCAGGTGTGGACGACTGCGTATACCTGGGGGGCGCTGACGTTCAACGATGGCACCGTCTTCACCTGGCGCCAGTGGTACGGCGCACCCAACGGATCGGCTCCGCTCCAACCGATTCTGGAGATCGGCCGCAACTCGTATGGGACGCCCAACGGCACACCGGACGGCAGCCTCACCTTCCACGTGGGGAACAATGCGGAGTGGAAAGCGTTGAAGACCTGGAAATCACCGGTAAGCGGGCGCAACATCGCCACTCAGGTACAACTGACCAGCACCTTCGGGATCTGGTACCTCACGAGCGTCTTCGACAACTACGAGATGCCCTGGGGCTACCCGCCCTACGGGAACAATCCCTACAGCTTTGTTGAATCCGCGATGTGGGTCCGTAC
>NZ_JBFTZL010000205.1:0-5941 GCF_056406825.1 Arthrobacter sp. P1_A5
GCTCGTGACCGACCATTCGTAGGTGCGCAGCGCCTCGATGGCCTGGACGGCGGCGTTGAACTCGGCCACGGTGGTGATGCACGGGATCCCGATCGAGGTCGCGGCGGCACGGAGTTCGTAGCCGTCGCTGCGGGCCTCGCCGCCGGAGGGGGTGTTGAAGACCATGTCGATCTCGCCGGCGATGATGAGGTCGGCGATGGTGCCTTCGCCTTCGGCGCTGGAGCCTTCGGCGACCTTCCGGACCGGGGTGGCCTGGATCCCGTTGCGGCGGAGCACGTCGGCCGTGCCGCCGGTGGAGACGATCTCGAAGCCGAGGTCCGAGAGCCGCTTGACGCCCATGATGACCGAGCGCTTGTCCCGGTTGGCCACCGAGACGAAGATCTTGCCCTCGGTGGGCAGGGCGTTGTTCGCGGCCGCCTGGCTCTTGGCGAAGGCCGTGTCGAAGTGCTTGTCGATGCCCATGACCTCGCCCGTGGAGCGCATTTCCGGGCCGAGCAGGGAGTCGACCACTTTGCCCTCCGGGGTGCGGAAGCGGCTGAACGGCAGCACGGCTTCCTTGACCGAGACCGGCGCGTCCAGCGGCAGGGTGGAGCCGTCGCCGCTCTCCGGCAGCATCTTGTAGGCGCTGCGGAGCTGGTTGATGGTGACGCCGGTGCCGATCAGGGCCGCGGCTTTCGCCATCTGGACACCCGTGGCCTTGGAGACGAACGGGACGGTGCGGGACGCGCGCGGGTTGGCTTCGAGGACGTAGAGCACGTCGGAGGCCAGGGCGAACTGGATGTTGATCAGGCCGCGGACGCCCACGCCCTCGGCGATCGCCAGGGTGGCGGTCCGCACCCGTTCCAGCACGTTGCCGCCCAGGGTGATGGGCGGCAGGACGCAGGCCGAGTCGCCGGAGTGGATGCCGGCCTCCTCGATGTGTTCCATGATGCCGCCGAGGTACATCTCCGTGCCGTCGTAGAGGGCATCGACGTCGATCTCGACGGCGTCCTCGAGGAAGCGGTCGATCAGCACCGGGTGGTCGGGGGTGATCTCGGTGGCGTTGGCGATGTAGCGGGAGAGGTTGGGCTCGTCGTAGACGATCTCCATGCCACGTCCGCCGAGGACGTAGGAGGGCCGGACCAGGACCGGGTAGCCGATCTCGTCGGCGATCTTCTTGGCGTCCTCGAAGGACACGGCGGTGCCGTTCTTCGGCGAGACGAGCCCGGCCTTGTCGAGGACGCGGGAGAAGGCGCCGCGGTGTTCGGCGAGGTCGATTGCCTCCGGCGAGGTGCCGAGGATCGGCACGCCGGCGTCTGCGAGCTGCTGGGCGAGCTTGAGCGGGGTCTGGCCGCCGAGCTGGACGAAGACGCCCATGACCCCGCCGGTGCGCTCCTCGGCCGCGATGACCTCAAGGACGTCCTCCAGGGTGAGCGGTTCGAAGTAGAGCCGGGTGGAGACGTCGTAGTCGGTGGAGACGGTTTCCGRGTTGCAGTTGACCATCACGGTCTCGTAGCCGGCCTTGCGCAGCGCCATCGAGGCGTGCACGCAGGAGTAGTCGAACTCGATACCCTGGCCGATCCGGTTGGGGCCGGACCCGAGGATGATGATGGACGGCTTGGCGTGCAGCGCAACCTCGTCCTCCTCGTCATAGGAGGAGTAGTGGTACGGGGTGTAGGCGGCGAACTCGGCCGCGCAGGTGTCCACGGTCTTGTAGACGGGACGGATGCCCAGGGCCTGCCGGACCCCGCGGACGACGTCCTCGGAGTTGTGGGTCAGCGCACCGATCTGTTCGTCGGAGAAGCCGTGGCGCTTGGCGCGGGTCAGCATCTCCGGCGTCAGCGCCGCGGCCTGGCGGATTTCGAGCGAGATCTCGTTCAGCAGCTGGAGCTGGTCCAGGTACCAGGGGTCGATCTTGGTCGCCTCGAAGAGCTGTTCCGCGGTGGCGCCGCCGAGCAAGGCCCGCTGCACCTGGTGCAGGCGCTCGGTGGTGGGACGCTTGGCCTTCTCGATCAGCTCCGCGACTTCCCATTCCGGGACGTGGCTGAAGTCCAGCTGGGAGCCCTTCTGCTCCAGGGAGCGCAAGGCCTTCTGCAGCGCCTCGGTGAAGTTCCGGCCCATGGCCATGGCCTCGCCCACCGACTTCATGGTGGTGGTCAGGGTGGGGTCCGCCGCCGGGAACTTCTCGAACGCGAAGCGCGGGACCTTCACCACCACGTAGTCCAGGGTCGGTTCGAAGGACGCCGGGGTCTTCTGGGTGATGTCGTTCGGGATCTCGTCCAGGGTGTAGCCAAGGGACAGCTTCGTGGCGATCTTGGCGATCGCGAAGCCGGTGGCCTTGGACGCCAGGGCGGAGGAACGGGAGACGCGGGGGTTCATTTCGATCACGACGACGCGGCCGGTGTCCGGCTCGACGGCAAACTGGATGTTGCAGCCGCCGGTGTCGACGCCGACCTCGCGGATGACCGCGATGGAGATGTCGCGCAGCCGCTGGTATTCGCGGTCCGTCAGGGTCAGGGCCGGGGCGACAGTGATCGAGTCGCCCGTGTGCACGCCGACCGGGTCGAAGTTCTCGATGGAGCAGACCACCACGACGTTGTCGTTCTTGTCCCGCATCATCTCGAGCTCGTACTCCTTCCAGCCGAGGATGCTCTCTTCGAGCAGCACCTCGGACGTGGGGCTGTACTGCAGGCCCTGGCCGACAATCCGGCGCAGGTCCCCCTCGTCGTAGGCCAGCCCGGAGCCCAGGCCGCCCATGGTGAAGGAGGGCCGGACGACCATCGGGTAACCGAGGTCACCGGCCGCGGCGAGTGCCTCGTCCATGGTGTGGATGATGTGGCTGCGGGCCGACTCGGCGCCGCAGCGCTCGACGACGCCCTTGAACTTCTCGCGGTCCTCGCCCAGCTCAATCGCGGCAATGTTGGCGCCGATCAGCTCGACGTTGTACTTCTCCAGGACGCCGTTCTTGTCCAGCGCGATGGCCGTGTTGAGGGCCGTCTGGCCGCCGAGGGTCGGCAGGAGCGCGTCGGGGCGCTCCTTGGCGATGATTTTCTCCACCACTTCGGGGGTGATCGGCTCGATGTAGGTCGCGTCCGCGAACTCGGGGTCCGTCATGATGGTGGCCGGGTTGGAGTTGACGAGGATGACCCGCAGGCCTTCCTCCTTGAGGACGCGCAGAGCCTGGGTGCCGGAGTAATCGAATTCGGCCGCCTGGCCGATCACGATCGGGCCGGACCCGATGACCATGACGCTCTTGAGGTCAGTTCTCTTGGGCATTACTTCGTGTCCTCAGTCTTGGAATCGGTGGCAGTCTTTGTGCCGGTCTCTGTCTTTGAAGAAGCGTCCGCCATCAGTTCGATGAAGCGGTCGAAGAGGTAGGCGGCGTCGTGCGGGCCGGCGGCCGCTTCGGGGTGGTACTGCAYGGAGAAGGCCGGAATGTCTAGGCAGGACAGTCCTTCGACGACGTCGTCGTTGAGGCTCACGTGGCTGACCTCGACGCGGCCGAAGCGTTCCTCGGGGGCCTGGGTGGCGCCGTTGAGCGGGGCGTCGACGGCGAAGCCGTGGTTCTGCGAAGTAATTTCGACCTTGCCGGTGCGGCGGTCCATCACGGGCTGGTTCAGGCCGCGGTGGCCGTAGCGGAGCTTGTAGGTGCCGAACCCGAGGGCCCGGCCGAGGATCTGGTTGCCGAAGCAGATACCGAAGTACGGGATCTTCTCATCGAGCACGGAGCGCAGCAGCGCCACCTGGTTGTCCGCGGTGGCGGGGTCGCCGGGGCCGTTGGACATGAAGAAGCCGTCCGGGTTGACGGCCTGGACGTCGGCGAGGGTTGCCGTGGCGGGCAGCACGTGCACCCGCACCCCGCGCTCGGCGAACCGGACGGGGGTCATGCGCTTGATGCCCAAGTCGATAGCGGCAATGCTGAACCGCGGCTCGCCGTCCCAGCCGAAGTCCTTGGGCTCCACCGTGTAGGCGGCGTCCACGCTGACTTCCTCGGCGAGCCGTGAGCCTTCCATCGGCGCGCTGGCCAGGACGGCGTCGATGAGTTCCTTGTCCGTGGCGCGGGCGGCGTCGCCGGAGAAGATGCCGGCGCGCATGGTCTTGTGTTCGCGCAGGTGGCGGGTGATGGCGCGGGTGTCGACGCCCTGGATGCCGACGATCCCCTGCTCGACGAGCTCGTCGTCGAGGGGGCGTTCGGAACGCCAGTTGGAGGGCCGGCGCGCGGCGTCGCGGACGATGTAGCCGGCCACCCAGATGCGGCGGGACTCGGCGTCGTCGGTGTTGACGCCGGTGTTGCCAATGTGCGGCGCGGTCTGGACCACGAGCTGGCGTGCGTAGGAGGGGTCGGTGATGGTCTCCTGGTAGCCGGTCATGCCGGTCGCGAAGACTGCTTCGCCGAGGGCCGTTCCGGTGGCGCCGTAGCTGGTGCCGCGGAAAATCCGGCCGTCCTCGAGCACGAGGACCGCGGGGGTGGATGCTGCAGCG
The DNA here is from genome assembly GCF_056406825.1 of Arthrobacter sp. P1_A5. Classification (NCBI taxonomy): domain Bacteria; kingdom Bacillati; phylum Actinomycetota; class Actinomycetes; order Micrococcales; family Micrococcaceae; genus Arthrobacter; species Arthrobacter sp. P1_A5. The sequence continues at coordinate 4,462 of NZ_JBFTZL010000205.1, forward strand.
GCGGCCTTTGCTGGCTCTGCAGCTTCTGTCACTGATTTTTCTGACACTGCTGTTGCTGTCACTTCGTTGGGGTCCGTCACGTCGTTACTTTCCACTATCGGCTTCTGCCTGAGGGGCTGCGGAGATCAAATCTTGGAGGGTGGTGAGGAGCACGGCTTTGTCCTCGGCGCGGCGCGTCCGGTAGCCGGTGTCGAGTTCGTGGGAACCGAGCATCCAGCTGAGCACCAGCAGGCCGTCCTTTTCCACGAACTTTCCGGCCATGCCGCTTTCCTGCCGCACACCGGTCAGGCGTCCGGCCGGGATGAACACCGGGCCGGCGCCCGCGCGCTCGAACAGCACGCCTTCCGGGTGCACGGAGAGCTTGGCGTTGGTGCGGATGCCCAGATTGTGCACGGCGATCCGGTCCAGCCAGTCGCCGGCGGTGGTGGAGGCGACGTACTGGCCGTCGGCGGCGGCCAGCGGGGCGCCGAGTTCGGCGGGAACCTCGGGGAGGGGCTCGACGTCGGACTGGCGGCGCAGGCGGTTACGCCAGCCGACGGCGATGAGGGCAAGCGCGACGCCAATCAGGACGAGCGTGAAGAGCAGGGAGAGGTCCTTGACACTCACGGGCGGCGGCCCGCCGGTCCTGCGTCGAGCGCTTCGGCCGGCCACCGGTACGGGGTGTTGAGTTTTCCGTCGAGAACGGTCGGGTGGCCCTTGAAGAACGTCGCCACTACCTTCCCCGGCAGTTCCCGGCCGGCAAACGGAGAGTTACGGCCCATGGTTGCCATCTTAGAAGGGTCCACGGTCCAGCGCGCAGCCGGGTCCACGAGTATGACGTTGGCAGGCTCCCCGGCCTCGAGCGGGCGGCCCTGGTCCTGGACCCGACCAATGGCGGCCGGCGCCGTGGAGGTCACGCGGGCAAAATCCTCCCAGCCCATCAGGCCTGTTTCGATCATGGTGTGCTGGACCACGGAGAGCGCGGTTTCCAGCCCGGTCATGCCCATGGCTGCCTGCGCCCACTCGCATTCCTTGTGTTCGCTCGGGTGCGGTGCATGGTCGGTGCCGACGACGTCGATCGTGCCGTCGGCCAGGGCGGCCCGGAGGGCCTGGACATYGGCGTCCGTGCGCAGCGGCGGGTTGACCTTGTAGACGGGGTCGTAGCTGCGGGCGAGCTCATCCGTGAGCCAGAGGTGGTGCGGGGTGACCTCGGCCGTGACGTTGACGCCGCGGGACTTGGCCCAGCGGATGATCTCCACGGACCCGGCCGTGGAGACGTGGCAGACGTGCAGGCGGGACCCGACGTGCTGGGCCAGCAGCACGTCCCGGGCGATGATGCTCTCTTCGGCGACGGCCGGCCAGCCGGCCAGGCCGAGGACGGCGGAGACCTCCCCCTCGTTCATCTGGGCGCCGGCGGTGAGGCGGGGTTCCTGCGCGTGCTGGGCCACGACGCCGTCGAATGCCTTGACGTATTCGAGCGCGCGGCGCATCAGCACCGGAT
>NZ_JBFTZL010000206.1:0-5884 GCF_056406825.1 Arthrobacter sp. P1_A5
GCCCTTGATCGTCCAGCCCTAGGAGCCGGCTTCCCTCATGTCCGGCCGCGTGGCTTCCTGCAGCACCCAGCGGTTGCCATCCGGGTCGCTGAAGTAGGCGAAGGCGATTCCACCCATGTCCTGGACTTCGCTGATTTCCGCTCCCCGCCGAAGCAGATCAGCCCGCGTGGACGCCATATCGGGGACCACCAGTTGCAGGCCCTCCAGGCTGCCCGGCGGCATGCTGGTCATTCCGGTGCCGACGACGATAGAGGCGGCGGAGCCCGGTGGCGTGAGTTGCACGACCCTCATTCCCGGGATGTATTCGACGTCGTGGTCCAGAACGAACCCGAGTCGGTCCGTATAGAACGACTTGGCCTTGTCCACGTCACTGACGGGTACTTGTACTACCTCGAGGCGCATCTCCATGCGGCTCAGAGTACCCCTGATTCCTGCTGCGCACAGGCCGTGGATCAACGGCGCGCCCTACAGTTGATGCCCGGAATCCCGGAATCGAGACTCACTCATGGCTCCCCTCTCTAGACGACTCATTCACGCCGCTCTCTCGGTTGGCCTGTCCCTCTTAGCTGTGATCGCGATGGCTTTCGCGGGCGCGGTGGTGGCGGACGCGCAACGTCACGTCCGCCCCGCCGCACAGGAGCCGACGGACCTGCCCACGAACCGGCCCTCCTCTTCCGGCGCGATAGTTGTCGCCGTTGCCCTGGGATCGTCAGGCACCGTGGGAAGTGACGTTCCGGCCCCGTACGAAGTGTTTGCCAGTTCCCCGGATTTTTCGGTCTATACAATCGCGGCGCGGGCCGTCCCTGCCGCCGTCGACGGGGCCGAAGCCGGAGGGCTGGACGGGCGTAAGGCTACGAGCCACTGGTCCCGCCTGGGTGCGCTCAAGCGGAGCCACCCCCAGGTCCAATGGATGGGAGGCCGGCGATTCGTTCAGGACGGCAGGACCACCACCACGGCCGGTGTAACCTCCGGCATCCCCGGCGCCCTGAAAGTCTTGGAGGACCTGGCCGGCACGGCCGAAGCAGAGCGAGTCGGTCGGCTGATGAATTACCCGGGGTGGCAGGGGGCGGCGGCAGCCCAGATACCTGACCAGTCCTTCGCCGCCTCGGATATTCCCGTCGGACTCAACGCCCTCCTCCCCTGGTTCCGGCCGACGATCGCCGTCGGCCTCTTCAACGTGGTGGGTGAAAGGCGCGGATTGCGGGTCCCGTAATTGCACCGGGTTCACGAATATGCTCTCCACAGCCACCACAACACGGCGTGCGTCGCACGGCGCAACACGCGTTGCTGCCTAGGACTCGACAAGGGGATGGATCCAGATGCAGTTGGACCAGCTTTCCGCAATACTCGCCTGCGCACTCTTGGCCGGCCTGGCTGTTTTCCAGGTGGCGCTGATCGCCGGAGCACCGCTGGGGAGAATGGCGTGGGGCGGACAACACCGCGTCCTCCCGGCCAAACTCAGAATCGGGAGCGCAGCATCCATTCCCCTGTATGCCCTCTTCGCTTATGCGGCGCTGGCCAAGTCCGGCTTTGTCCCGCTGTTGGTCAGCGAATCATTTACTGCGATCACCGTGTGGGTGCTGACGGCATACTTCGTGCTCGGAGTCCTTATGAACGCAATCTCCCGGAGCAAACCCGAACGCTTCGTCATGACCCCCACCACGATCGCCCTTGCAGCCCTCTACCTGGTCATCGCACTCCACTGATCTCGTGCAGCTGCTCCATGAGCGGCAACCTGGCTGTACTGGCCGTACGCGCCAACAACGCCACCATCGCCATGACCCAAGGACCCTCTTGCGCGCGGGACCCCTGACCAAGGGTGGATGGTCCGTGACCGCGCGGTTCCCGCTGCCGGACGGAGCCATTAGGAAGCCGTAGCCGCACCGTCGACGCACCCCACCCGGGTGCTGCTCGTCGTTGATAAAACACTAGTCCGGACGGGCCGTCGCCGGAGGAGACGCCGCCATTTCCTCCCGGGTCAGACGCCGGATGCTGGACCTCTTCAGCCTAAGGCTTCCCTCCGGCCCCCCGGCCGCGGGTGATGAAGCGGTGGCATCACTGAGGGAGCGGGAAATACTCTCGGCCATTGCCCTGGGACTTACAAACACCGAGATCGGGGAACCACTGACTGTGGCGGAATCAACAGTCAAAACCCACGTGGGCCGCATCCTCATGAAACTCGGGCTGCGCGACCGTGTGCACGCTGTCATCTTCGCCTACGAACATGGCCTGGCCAGCTACCGGCGGCCGAACTGACTGCTGGTCCGATGGCGAGAAGTGCACCTATAGGACGCAGCGGGACGGTCAGGCCTGGCTCAGCGCCTTGGCCTTGACTGCGTCGAATTCGGCCTGGGTCAGGGTGCCGGCGTCGAGGAGTTCCTTGGCCTTTGCGATTTCCTGGGAGGGGGACGACTTGGCCACGGAGCGGATGTATTCCGTTGTTGCGGCTTCGGCCCGCTGGGCACTGCGGGCCTGGCGCTCGGCCATGCTGCGGCCCCGCGCGATCAGGTACACGAGAACCGTGAGGAACGGCACAAAGACCAGGAAGATGATCCACACAGCCTTTAGCCAACCGCTGAGTTCGTGGTCCCGGAAAATATCCGAGATAACTGCAAACAGCGCGAAAAGATACGCGATGAACGCGAATGACCAAAAGAACAGCCAAATGAAGTTCCAGAATTGCTCCACGGGAGCCATCCTTCCGTTCTGAGGACGCCCTGCTGGCATCCTTAAGCGCCAAACTAGCCCCCCGGGCCGTACGCCGTTAGGACCAAAGGGCCCGAATTCAGCGCGGGAGCGCCACTGTGCGGGGTCAGCAGAAGGAAGTGCGGAGCAGGCGCGGGATGGCGGAACCGGAAGCGGCGGGCCTAAAAGAAATGCAGCTCACTCGCAGCATCCGGTGAGGGGTGCACCACGGGRGCCTGGCCRAGTTCGAGCAGGATGTCGTTAATRCTCARCTGGCCGKCCARCTGAGGATCCRGCTGYACCGGAACACCAGCCTCCGGAACGGCGTCGCTACTCATGCCACGATCATATGTGCGGACAGCCCCTGGGTCGGGGGGCCACGCCGACCGGGATCACGGACGGGGGTCCCCCCGGGGCCACGCGGACCAGGGGCGTCATGCGCCGTCGTAGGCCTCCTGCAGGGCGGCGATGTCCAGCTTGCGCATGGCGAGCATTGCCTGCATGGCACGCTGGGCGCCGTCGGGGTCGGGGCCGGCGAGCAGTTGTCCCAGCACGGCCGGAACCACCTGCCACGAGACCCCGTACCGGTCCTTGAGCCAGCCGCACTGGCTTTCCTGGCCGCCGTCGGTCAGGGCCGACCAGTAGCGGTCCACTTCCTCCTGCGACGCGCAGTCGATCACAAAAGACACTGCCTCATTGAAAGTAAAGGCCGGACCCCCGTTCAATGCCGTGAAGGTGCGCCCGTCAAGCAGGAACTGAACGGTGATGGCCTGGCCGGCGGGCCCGGGACCGCCGTCGCCATACCGCGAGACATCGAGGATTTTGCCGCCGTCGAAGATGGAGACGTAGTACTCGGCGGCTTCCTCGGCCTGACTGTCGAACCACAGGCAGGTGGTGATCTTTTCGCTCACAGCGCTCCCCTTGCGTTTGCCGTGCCGCCGGCAGACTCCGGCGGCGATCAGCGGCATGGGGCCGAGCCTAGCCCGGAGGTGACTTCACACACAACGGTGCCCGCCCGGAGCCCATCCTGACGGGACTAGGCTTGGATGTATGCCTTCTCCAACCCCCAGACGCCCCCGCCCGTCCGCCCCGGACGTTCCCCATTCCGGCCTCCGGCCCGCGCAGACAGCAGCCCTGGCCGCATGCGCGGATGCACTCCTGATTCTGCTCTTCGCGGCGATCGGGCGCGACGCGCACCAACGCGGGGAAATTGTCACCGGCGTCTTTGCGACGGCGTGGCCGTTCCTGGCAGGCGCGGCACTGGCATGGCTGGTCCTGCGGCTGTGGCATGACCCCCTGCGGGTGTGGCCCGCCGGCGTCGCTGTCTGGCTAGGAACCGTCGGCGTCGGGATGATCCTGCGGGCCCTCACCGGGCAGACGGTGGTGCTGCCCTTCATCATCGTGGCCCTGCTGAGCCTGGCCGTTTTCCTCCTGGGTTACCGCCTTGTGGCCGCGGGCGTTCGGCGGTTGCGTTCACGCCGCCGCCAGGCCTAATGCACTAGGCTTGCAGAAGATGGCAGCGCCCGTGCAAGGGCCGCCGACAGGCCCGCAAACGGCGCAACCGATCCGGAAAGGTTCACACGTGGTCACCGCATTCGTCCTGATCAAGACAAACGCTTCACGCATCCCGGAGACCGCCGAGGAAATCTCCGCCATCGCCGGCATCAGCGAGGTCTATTCCGTAACGGGCGAGTGGGACCTGATCGCCATCGCCCGGGTCGCCAAGCACGAGGACCTGGCGGACGTCATCGCGGACAAGCTCTCGAAGGTTCCCGGCGTCGCGCACACCACTACGCAGATCGCGTTCCGCGCTTACTCCCAGCACGACCTCGATGCGGCGTTTGCCCTCGGATTCGAGCAGTAGCGAACAACCGAATTGCGACCAGCTCACATGAGACGGGCCCGGCAGAAATCTGCCGGGCCCGTCTCATGTGTTCTTTAGGCGGTCTGCGACAGGGCGACCCACCTGTCCAGCACCGCGGCCGCGGCGCCGGATTCAATGGACTGCTCGGCGCGGTTGAACGCGGCGGCCATGCGCTCCGCCAGCGGACCCACGGCGTCGAGGTCGAACGCCACCAGCCCGGCCGCGGCGTTGAGCAGCGCCGCATCGCGGGCCGGCCCCGGCGCACCGCCGAGGACAGCCCGGACGACGGCGGCATTGGCCACCGCGTCCCCGCCGCGCAGCTCCTCCAGCGTGGCCGTCCGGATGCCCAGATCGCGTGGATCAAACATCTCTTCAGTTACCTCACCGTTGCGGATCTCCCACACCCGCGACGGGCCGGTGGTGGTGAGCTCATCCAGGCCGTCATTGCCGCGGAAAACCAGGCCGCGGCTGCCTCGCTTGGCCAGCACTCCGGCCACCAGCGGGGCCATTTGCTCATTGGCGACGCCCACCGCCGACGCCTGGACATGTGCCGGGTTGATCATGGGGCCCAGGAAGTTGAACGCCGTCGGCACGCCGAGTTCGCGGCGGGCGACGGCGGCATGCCGCATGGAGGGGTGGAACACCTGGGCGAAGCAAAACGTGATTCCCGCCTCTTCGGCGTTGAGTGCCACGCGGGGAATGGGGAGATCCAGCCGGACGCCGAGGGCCTCCAGGACATCGGCGGATCCCGACGAGGACGACGACGCCCGGTTGCCGTGCTTGACCACCCGGGCCCCCGCTCCCGCGGCGATGAGGGCGGCCATCGTGGAGATGTTGACCGTGTTCTGCTGGTCGCCGCCCGTGCCCACGATGTCCAGCTTCTCACCGGCAATGTCAATGGGGTTGGCGTTGGCGATCATTGCCTCCACCAGGCCGGCCAGCTCATCCACGGTCTCGCCCTTGGCACGCAGCGCCACCAGGAAACCCGCCACCTGGGCCGGCGTCGCCTCACCGGACATGATGGAATTCATGGCCCACTCAGTGCTCCCGGCAGTGAGGTCGGCACCGCTGATGAGTGCGTTGATGAGCCGCGGCCAGGTGTTGCCTGCCGCCTGTGCAGATGCCTGTGAAGTCACCTCCCGATGCTATCGAGGTCGGCCCCGCAAAGACCAATGTGAACCCCGCCGGGAACTTTTCCGTGCGAATTCGCGTCTTTGTAGAAAAAGTCCTCCGAAAACGCGGTTTGCGTTGGGCAGGACGGACTTTTATAGACATAATGTCTATGTGACATCTGCGACCCATGCCCCCAGTACCCCGGCGCACCCGACGCTGAAC
>NZ_JBFTZL010000207.1:0-5852 GCF_056406825.1 Arthrobacter sp. P1_A5
GCCGCGTCCATGTCCCTCGCCTCCCCGCCCGCCCGCCGTCCTCTCCCGCCGGCCGCCCTAAGCTCCAGTTCGCCGGACCCGTGCSAGGTCGCCGGAAAGRTCCGGCGACCKCGGAYGCTTCCGGCGAACTCGCSATGCGCCGCTGCCCGCACGCGAGCACCGACGAGAAAAAAGTTCTTGACAAATAAAATTGTCGGCGGGCAGACTGGAAGCATGTTGGACATCGGAGTGATTGAGGATCCGGCCGCGGCGGAGGCCTCGCTGGACCCGATCCGGACGCGGATCCTGCGCGAGCTGGCCGAACCCGGATCTGCGACGCAGCTCGCCGCGAAGGTGGGCCTGCCGCGGCAGAAGGTGAACTACCACCTCAAGGCGCTCGAGCGGCATGGGCTCGTCGAGCTCGTCGAGGAGCGGCGGCGCGGCAACGTGACCGAACGCATCCTGCGKGCGACGGCGGCGTCGTACCTGATTTCGCCGGCGGCGCTGGCCTCGGTGGCGCCGGACCCCCMCCGGTTCTCGGACCGCTTTTCCGCTTTCTGGCTGCTGGCACTCGCTGCCCGCATGGTCCAGGAGATGGGGCAGCTGATCGCCGGGGCGGCCGCGGCCCGGCAGAAACTCGCCACCTTTGCCATCGACGGCGAGATTACCTTCCGTTCGGCGGCGGACCGGGCGGCCTTCGCCGAGGAGCTCGGCGTCGCCGTGACCCGGCTCGTGGACAAGTACCACGACGGCGGTGACCTCGCCGCAGGTTCCCCGGCAGATCCGCAGGCAGGTTCTCAGTCCGGTCGCCGGCCGGAGGGACGCAAGCACCGGCTGGTCGTCGCGCTGCACCCGGCGCTCAAGGCGCCGCAGCCGAAGGCAGCGCACGCAGACCCACAAACGGCAACCCCACAAACAGCAACCCCACAAACAGCAATCCCACAAACGAACCCACAAGCCAAGGAGCAGGACAATGACTGACCAACGGAAATTCGAAATCGTCTACGACACCGAACTGCCCGGTACCCCGGAACGGGTGTGGGAGGCCGTCACCAAGGACACCCCGGCCTGGATGTTCCCCACGGACCAATGGCCGGCGGTCCGGACCGTGGACGAATACCCCTCCCATCTGGTGTCCCGGATGGACGGACCGGATGGCTGGTTCAACCAGCTGGAGCACGTCCTGGAACCGCTCGACGGTGGCCGGGCCCGGCTGCACTATGTGCACAGCGGCATCTTTGCGGACAACTGGGATGAGCAGTACGACGGCGCCAGCAAGCACACGGCGTTCTATCTGCACACCCTGGGCCAGTACCTGAAGTACTTCGACGGCAAGCCCGTGGTCTTCACGGACATCCAGGCACCCGCCGCTTCGCAGACGCCGGATGGCTTCGACCGGCTCAAGCGGGCCCTCGGCGTCGACACTGCCGTTCCGGGGGAGACGGTGGAGCTGGAGCTCGACGGCGTCGGGCCGCTGGCCGGCGAGATCGACTTCGCCAACGAGCACTTCCTCGGCCTGCGGACCGCGGACACGATGTACCGCTTCTTCGGGCGCAACGCCTTCGGCGCGCCAGTGGGRATGACCGTGCACGACTTCAGCGGCAGCGGGGACGTCGGGGCGACGGCCCAAGCCTGGACCGGGTTCCTGGCGAAGGTCTACGCCTGATCCCGCGACGCGCATCCTGCCTGGCGATGCCCTGAACGCTCGAGTTCGCCGGGAACGGGCCGAAGTCGCCGGAATGGTCCGGCGACTTCGGACGTTTCCGGCGACCTCGGGGCGCAGGAATGAACGGGCGTCGCAGGACAGGCCTGAAAGCGCCCCAGAATTCAGGCGATGGCCGCGGCTGGCGGGGACGACAGGTTGCGCCGCAGCTGCGGGGAGGCCTCGAGCCGGTCCTGCGCCGATCGCAATGCCAGCACGGCTGTCTCCAGCTGTTCCGGTGGAAGCGTGAACGGCAACCGCAAGTACTGCTCAAACGCGCCGCCGACGCCGAACCGGGGTCCGGCGGCGAGCCGGATCCCGACGTCGGGGGCCAGCACCGCCAATGCCGTGCTGATCGGCGCCGGGAGTCGGCACCAGACGGACAGGCCGCCGTCGGGCCACTCGGGCTCCCAGCCCGGCAGGTGCTCCCGAATTAGTTCCACCAGTGTGTTCCGGTTCTCGCGCAGCGCGGACAGCCTGTCGGGGAGCGGCTCCGTCATGGCGTTGACCAGATGCGCCCCGGCCAGCTGCTCCACCACCGGCCCGCCCAGGTCAAGGGTGGTGCGGGCAGCGGCGAAGCGCCGGATGAGGGGCTCGCTGGCGCGGATCCAGCCGGTGCGCAGCCCTGCCCAGTGCGACTTGCTGAGGGAACCGAGGGAGACCACCGCCGGGCTGAAAGCGGCCATGGGGGTCGACGCGGCGCCGTCCAGGTTCAACTCCCGCAGCGTCTCGTCCACCACCAGCACAGTGCCCGACGCCGCGGCCGCCTTCACGAGCCGGCGCCGCTGGGAATCGGGCATCAGCCGGCCGGTGGGGTTGTGGAAGTCCGGCACCACGTACGCCATCGCGGGCCGCTGCTGGAGCAGCGCCGTTTCCATGGCCTCGAGGTCCCAGCCGCCTGCGCCGCTGTAGACAGGGCCGTTGTGGGCCGGGTCGTTGCCGCCTGCGCTGTGGCCCCGGCCGCCGTGGATTCTGCCGCTGGGGCGTGCGCCGCCGGGGGCCGCGGAAGGCATGGCCACCGGGACCGGTCGGCAGCCCGAAGCCCGGATCGCGTCGAGGGCGTTCGGGTAGCTCGGATGCTCCACCAGCACCTTGGTCCCGGACGGCCCGGCCAATGTGCGGAGCACAATGTTCAGCGCGTGCTGGGCGCCGGAGGTGACCAGGACCTGCGCAGCCGTTGTCGGGACCCCGGCGGCGGTGTACCGGGCCGCAATGGCTTCACGGAGCGGGCCAACGCCCAGGGCGTCATAGCCGAAGCCCGGGAGCAGGGCCGGCAATTCGGTCAGGGCGGCGGCAAAGGCCCGGTGCACCACTTCGCCGCTGGCGGGCAGGGAGGCGTAAGCCAGGTCCAGGATCCCGTCCGGTACCGCCAGGCCGGGCGCGCCACTCAGCCGCAGGGCTCCGTCGTGGCCGCCGGCATGCAAGGGCCCCTGGCTCGGGATGCAGCTCCGGCTCCGGCTGCCCTGGCCGCTGCTGAGGAAACCCTGCTCGCGCAGCAGGGCGTAGGCCGCCGTCACCGTGGTGCGGCTGATGCCAAGGGCCGCTGCCAGCGAGCGCTCGCTCGGCAGGGCGACGTCCAGGGCGACGCGGCCGTCGAGGATGAGCAGGCGGACGACGTCGGCCAGCTCGCGGTAAGCGGGGGCGGCGCCGACGTTCCACTCGCCCAGCAGGCGGGCCAGCGACCCCGGAGTCAAAGAGACGGACATAGAGCCAGTATCTCAAACTGGATATGGATTGCAAGGCCAGTTTTCGTGGAGGATGGAGACCATGTTGACCCGCAGACTCCTCCAGCTCCTCATCGGCCTCGCTCTTTACGGCATTTCCCTCGCCATGGTCATCCGCGCCAGCCTCGGCACGTCGCCGTGGGACGTGCTCCACCAGGGGCTGGCGGCCAGGACCGGGCTCAGCCTCGGCACGGTGGTGGTGGTTGTCAGCTTCCTGGTGCTGCTGCTGTGGATCCCGCTCCGGCAATGGCCCGGCGTCGGAACCCTGTGCAACGCGGTGCTGGTGGGGGTCTTCGCGGACATCGGGCTGGCCCTGATTCCACAGTTTTCGCATCTGGGCGGCCAGATCTGCCTGCTTGTCGGGGCGGTGCTGCTCAATGGCGTCGCCTCCGCCTGCTACATCGGCGCCCGTCTGGGCCCGGGCGCACGGGACGGGCTCATGACGGGCCTCGCCCGGCGGACGGGCTGGCCGGTCCGGGTGTGCCGCACCGGCATTGAAGTGGTGGTCCTTGGCGCGGGCTGGCTGCTGGGCGGCTCGGTCGGTGTGGGCACGGTGCTGTACGCGCTGGCCATTGGCCCCCTGGTGCAGTTGCTGCTGCCGCGGTTCACCGTTCCGGAAGCGCGTCCGGTCCCGGCGGCCGGAACTGAAGCGGCCGGAACTGAAGCGGCCGGAACTGAAGCGGAAGCCGCCGTTGCCGGGACGGCAGTTCCTGTGGCGGCGGTCCCTGTGGCGGCGGGCAGAGGCCCGGCCGATTGATTCCCGCGGGTTGATTCCCGCGGGCCCCGTCAGCCGGCGCCCTCTGATCCGGGGCCCGGCAGGGGCTGGCAGGTGGGGCAGTAGTAGATGTCCCGTTCCTCGGTGACAGTGCCGGCGCCGTTCTCCTTGCCCAGGACGCCGCGGCGGATCGGAGTGCCGCATTTGAGGCACGGCTGGTGCTCGCGCCGGTAGACCCAGTAGCCGGGACGCCCGGCGGTGCGGCCCACCGGCACGCCCCGGGCGTTCAGGACGGTGGTCCGTCGGCCCGGCCCGAGGTTGGCGGAGAGCAGGACCTGGGCGTCGGTGATGATGGCGGGAAGGTCCGGCACTGCCGAGACGGGCGACGCCGGATGGACGCCCGCGAGGAAGCAGGCCTCGCACCGGTAGATGTTTCCGATCCCCGCCAGCTTGCTCTGGTCCAGCAGGGCGACGCCGATCGGTACGTCCGGGGCTGTGAGCAGCCGGTGTTCGGCCTCGGCCGCGTCCCAGTCCGGGCCCAGCAGGTCCGGGCCGAGGTGCCCCACGATGGTGTCCTCCTGGTCGGTCCGGACCACCTCAAGGATGCCCAGGGAGAACCCGACGGCGTCGGCCGTGGCGGTCCGCAGCACGCAGCGGGCCGTGAAGCCGGGCTTCCGCCAGCGGCCCCCGGGCGGGTAGACCTGCCAGCTGCCCTCCATCTTCAGGTGCGAATGGATGGTGAGCCGGTCTGTGGGCGTCGGGCCCTGGACGCGCATCAGCAGGTGCTTGCCGCGGGGCACCACCTCGGCGACGGTCCAGCCGCCGAGCTTGAGGGTGGCGAAGCGCGGGACCCGGAAGTCGGAGGAGACCAGTTCCTTCCCGGCCAGGGCTGCGTGCAGCTGCGCGGCGGCGCGGAAGACCGAATCGCCCTCAGGCACGGATCCTCAGTCCCTTGGGGGTGGAATAGGCCCCGGCATGGGAGAGGGCGGCCGCCACCGGGGTGTCCAGGATGCCGTGGCCGTTGACCTTTTCCATGATCAGCTTGTCCACCGCGCCTCGGGTCACCACACCCACCAGGGCCGTGCCGGCCGCGGCCAGGACGTCGGGGTCGTCGCTGAACGCGAGCAGGGTCTTGCCGCCGCGCTCGACGTACAGCGCCAGGGCGCCGTCGACCAGGACCACGAGGGCGCCGGCCTTCCGGCCCGGGCGGTGGCCGGTGCCGGCGTCGACGTTGAGCGCGGGCCATGGCAGCGCGGCGCCGTACGGGTTGGCAGGGTCGGTCGCGGCGAGGGCCAGGGCCACCGGTTCTGCCTTGTGCAGTTCGGCGTCCTCGACGTAGGACCGCAGCCGGTCCACCGTGGCCGGGACGGCGAACTGCGCCGCACCGAGGTGTTCGATGAAGTAGCCGCGGCGGCAGCGTCCGGCTTCCTCGAGCCGGGCCAGGACCTTGTACATGAGGCCGAAGCCGCCGAGGATGTTTTCTGCCATGACCGAGCCGCGGGTGACCACGCCGTAGCGGTCCAGCAGCAGCTCCGCGGTGGCCCGCGCATGGATGGTGGGATCGAGCTCCGGTGAGGGCAGCGCGGACCAGCGTCCTGCGGCGAGCGGGGGAGCGGGCGCGGTGCCGGTCACGGATCCGTATCGGCCGCCGGTGAGTCCCGGCGATCCGAGCAGGCCGGTGCCGTGCGCCCGTCCGAGCCGGCTGAGCCGCGGCGCGCGGGCCCGCGGGGCG
>NZ_JBFTZL010000208.1:0-5795 GCF_056406825.1 Arthrobacter sp. P1_A5
GTACAGCCGCAGGCTGGACCGGGACGGGGACGGCGTCGGCTGCGAGTAACGGCGGCCGGCCTGTCCGCGGGCCGGGTGGTCAGTTCTTCTGGTGCTCATGCAGGAGCCGGGCGCAGCGGATGAAGCCCAGGTGCGAATACGCCTGGGGATGGTTGCCCAGGTGGGTTTCCGTGCCGGGGTCGTATTCCTCGGGCAGCAGCCCCGTGGGACCGAACAGGTTCACCAGCTGGTCAAAGAGGTCCCAGGCCTCCTCGATCCGGCCGACGGCGATATAKGCCTCGATCAGCCAGGTGGTGCAGATGTGGAACCCGCCCTCCAGGCCCGGCAGGCCGTCGTCGTACCTGTAGCGGAAAACCGTGGGCCCCACCCGCAGTTCCCGCTCCACCGCCGTGACGGTGGCCAGGAACCGGGGGTCGTTGACGTCCAGCAGGCCGGACAGACCGATGTGCAGCACGGCTGCGTCCAGGTCCGGACTGTCGTACGCCACGGTGTAGGAGGACGCCGACTCGTCCCAGCCCTCGCGCAGGACTTCCTCCCGGATCTTCGCCGCCGTGGGCTCCCAGGCCGGCAGCGGTTCCCGGCCATGCCGGACGGCCGTGCGCAGCGCCCGGTCGAGCGCCACCCAGCACATCACCTTCGTGTAGACATGGTGCCGCGGCGCCCGCCTGGCCTCCCAGATTCCATGGTCGGCCTCCTGCCAGCGGGCCAGCACGGCTGCGGCCATCTGGACCAGCAGGTCCCAGTGCCCGTCGGAGAGCATGCCCTGGCGGGCGCTGAGGGCGTGGATCAGCTCGGCRATCGGGCCGAACACGTCCAGTTGCACCTGGTGGTCGGCGGCRTTSCCGATCCGSACSGGGCGKGATCCCGCGTAGCCGKGCAGGCTCTCGATGATSGCCTCGGTGGACAGCGGCGCCCCGGTCACGGAGTAGAGCGGATGGAGCCACTCCGGACCCGGGGCGTGGGTCAGGATCCGGCCCAGCCAGGCCAGGAAGCCCTCGGCCTCGGCCGTGGAGCCCAGGTCCACGAGCGCGTTGACGGTCATGGACCCGTCCCGCAGCCAGCAGTACCGGTAGTCCCAGTTGCGGGTGCCGCCGATTCCCTCCGGCAGTGAGGTGGTGGGTGCGGCCAGCACAGCGCCGGTGGGTTCGTGGACCAGCGCCCGGAGCACCAGCGCGGACCGGCGGACCAGCGACGGCTTCACGCCGGGCAGCTGCAGTTCGTGGACCCAGCGCCGGGAGTGATGGGCGACGGCGGCGCGGCGCCGGGCCTCATCATCAGTCTCGTCCCCGGGCACCGCGGGCTGCGGTTCCGTGTCGCCGCAGCGCAGGTTGAGGACCACCGGCCCGTCCCGCAAGTCGACCTCGCCGGTGGCGGTGCCGTGCCGGCCGTCCGAGGTGATGGAAAAGGCCACTCCGGGCGCCCGAAGTATGATGGGGTCCGCGGTTCCCACGACGTGCAGTTCCGTTCCGCGCGCCTCCATGCTGAACGGCGCATTCGCGTAGTCCGGCCGCGGAGCGAAGACGATTCTCGCCGTGCCGGTGCCGGACAGCACCCGGACCAGGCTGGTGATGCCGTCCGGGGCCGGCTCCAGGTAGTCCGTCACGGTGACGTCGGCCCAGCGGGTTTCAACGATCATGGTGCTGTCCACGTAGCGCTGGCCCAGGACCTGCGAGGACTTCGCCGGTTCCACGGAGAAGTGCCCCGCCGCATCGCCGCCGAGCAGATGGGCAAACAGCGACCCGCTGTCCGGCAGCGGGTGGCTCATCCAACAGATCTTCGCGTCCGGGGTGATCAGGGCGGTGGACGAGCCGTTGCCGATCATGGAGTGCCGCTCAAGCCCCACGGCGTCCTCGCCGAACAGCCACGCCCGCCGCAGTTCGAACAGGATCGCCAGGACGCGGGCGAACGACTCCGGGTCCCGGAGCGTGTGGGCCGCCACGCTGTGCCCCTCCCCCACGCGCAGCGCCATGTCCGGCCCGCGCAGCGTCGCCATGGCCAGCTCATCGCTGAAGGCGTCGCCGGCGTAAAGGGCGGCGCTCACGCCGAGCATGGAGCGCAGGTGCTCCAACGCGGAGGCCTTGGACGGTTCCACCACGGAGAGATCCAGCACCGAGCCGTCCACAATGAAGTGCAACCCGTGCTCCCGGGCGATCTCCTCCGCCTTCGTGGTGGCCAGTGCGACGACGTCGGGGGCGGCCGGGCGGGTGTGCACCGACACTGCGACCGGCTTGCGCTCAATGCTGATGCCCCGGTAGGCGCCCACGGTTTCGGCGAGTGCCTGGCTGGCCTGCTGCAGCACTGATTCGGTGGCGAGGGACAGCCCGTGGGCGTAGCCCATGTCGAACTCCGCGCCGTGCGAGCCGACCAGGTGCACCTCCGCCGGGAGCCGTGAGACGGCGGCCAGATCCCGCAGCGACCGCCCGGAGATGACGGCCGCGTGGGTGTTCGGGAGGGCTGCCAGCGCCCTCAGCGCGATCGCCGCGCTGCCCAGCGGCAGGGTCTCGGTGGAAATGCCTTCTGCCGCGCACAGCGTGCCGCCGTAGTTGCAGGCCACGAGCAGCCCGGGAGTGCGGGCCAGGATCTTGAGCTCAGCCAGCAGTTGCGGCGTGAGCCCGTCGTCGGCCGCGTTGGTCTGCACGAAAGCGCGGAGCAGGCCCAGCGGGAGGGATTTGGTGAGAAGCGCAGAGTCGGCCAGGGCCTGGTTGAGCGGTGTGGGCATCGGCGCGGTCCTTCGAGTAGTCCCCAATGCCTGCATGCGAAGCGTCCCCGGGAGGACGCACTTCAAGTATCGTCCCGGGACGATTTCGCATGGGTGTCCCTGCAGTTGCAACTATGTAACATCCGCCGGGCCGCCCGGACACCTTGGGACCAGCGATGGCACCAGGTGCTGGTTCCTTGCCGCGCCGCCATGCCGTTGCGTTTCAGCAGCCGGCCGGCCTGTATTCGTAGGTCCCGGCATCGGCCGCGCCGCCGCCCTGGCAGTCGCCCTTCTGGTTGGCCGGCCGCCCGTCCAGATCCAAGGGGAAGGGGCTGACCCCGGCCCGGTCAATGGCCGGGCTCGCGCCGGAGAGGTGGAGATCGGCGGGTGCGTTGACAAAGTCGGCCGGTTCAGTAGTGGAGGTGGCATCGGGAATGATGTTCGTGGGGCCGTTGAGGACGTTTTCCCGCTCGGTCCAGCCGGCGCCGTCCATCCACAGCGCATTGCGGGCGGCCACCAGGATGTTTCCCCTGACGACGGTGGAGGCCGGGCACGACGCGTGGCAGACCAGAGCCTGGGAGTCCGCGCCGTCCAGCCACACGGTGTTGTATTCGAACGTGGTGCCGTTGGTTGGGCCGAAGGAGGACGTCCTGCCGCGCGCGATCAGCCCCATGGCCTGGGAGCAGTTGGGGCCGCAGGTGGACCGGACCAGGTTGTAGCTGTACGTGTTGCCGTCGGCAGTTCCGCCCTTCCCGCGCCCCAGTTCGGAGAAGACGTTGTTATCCACGGCCACGTTGTGGTGGATCCTGTTCCGGTTGCCGTTGAATATTTCGAACGCGCTGCCGTCGTGGCCAAAGTCGTAGGACACCGCGGTGGAGCCGGTGACGGTGTTGCCGGCGAACTCGTTGTCGCTGCCGTTGATCAGGAAGCCAAAGGCGCCCGAGTCGTCATCGCACTTCAGGGACGTGGCGGTGCCGCACAGCTCCCCCGGCGTATTGACGTTCATGATGTTGTTGTCGGCAAGCGTGTTGTTGGTGTAGGTGCCGAAGTCGGAGCCCTCGCTCACTTTGATGCCCGCGGCATTGTTCCTGGCGGCGGAGTTCCGCACGGAGCCGTGGTCGCCGTAGATGCTGAAGCCCGCATAGCCGCACGACTCCGCCCGCAGGCCGTCAACGGCGATGTAGTCGCCGTCGAGCCTGACGCACGTTCCTGCCAGTCCGCCCGTAACGGCGGGCGGATCGCCGCTTCCGTAGGCATTCAGCGTGACCCTGAGCCGGCTGGTGCCGCTCTGGCCGACCACGAGGCCGCCGGAGAAGATGTCTCCGCGGCGAAAGCTGACCGAGTCCCCGGGCCGCAGCGCAGTGGCATTGACCTTGTCGAGCGTCGCCCAGGCTGATTGCGGCGACGTCCCGTCGTTGGCGTCGCTGCCGTCGGCGCTCACGTAATACGTGGCGCCCTCGGACGACGCCGGCGCGGACGCGGACGGGCCGCCGAGCAATCCTCCCAGGAACAGCAGGACGAGCAGCGTGGCGGCGGCTGTGGACTTGATCTTCATGGGTGCACCTGGGTTTTCGCCATGTATCCGCGGTTCCGGGCGCCACCGCCAGCCGGCGGACCACATCGGCACCCTGAGGGGCTTAACGCTAAGAGCGGCCCCGCCCTAAGTCAACGGACAAGTCCGGCCACGCGCATCAAAATGTTCTTTTTTGCTACTTGACGTTCCTTATTGTGCGATTATGATAGCTAATGATGTGAGCTGCTTCACTCCACCCGCGTTATTTCAAAGGAGAAATTATGACCATGCATGAAGACGCACTGCTACGGGCCTCCAGCCGAGGCGGGTGGGACCGGAGGACGCTGCTGAAGACCTTCGGCGCCGGAGCAGTCGCGATGGCCGGCATCCCCCTGCTCTCGGCCTGCACGGGCGGCAGCGCACCTGCCAGCGGCGGGGCCAAGACGGCCACGTTCGGTTCCGGGTCCTCCGACGAGGTCCCCAAGGCTGCCTACAAGGCCGTGACCGACGCTTTCCAGAAGAAGTCCGGCATCGCGGTCACCACCAACGTGGTGGCGCACAACGACTTCCAGAACAAGATCAACACCTACCTCCAGGGCAGCCCCGACGATTCGTTCACCTGGTTCGCCGGGTACCGCATGCAGTACTACGCCGGTAAGGGGCTGCTCGCCCCGATCGATGACGTCTGGGAAAAGGTCGGCGGGAACTACTCCGATGCCCTGAAAAAGGCCTCGACCGGCGCCGACGGCAAGATGTACCTGATCCCGAACTACAACTACCCCTGGGGCTTCTTCTACCGCAAGAGCCTCTGGACGGAAAAGGGGTACACCGTCCCCACGACGTTCGATGAGCTGAAGGCCCTCGCCACCAAGATGAAGGCCGACGGCCTGATCCCGATTGAATTCGCGGACAAGGACGGCTGGCCCGCCATGGGCACATTCGACTACCTGAACATGCGCCTGAACGGCTACCAGTTCCACATGGACCTCACCGCGCACCGGGAAAGCTGGGACCAGAAGAAGGTCAGCGACGTCTTCGACACCTGGAAGGCCCTGCTCCCGTTCCAGAACCCGAACGCCCTGGGCATGACCTGGCAGGACTCGGCGAAGTCCCTCGCGGACAAGAAATCCGGCATGTACCTGCTCGGCTCCTTCCTCACCCAGCAGTACACGGACAAGGCAATCGCCGACGACATCGACTTCTTCCCGTTCCCCGAGATCGCGGTGGAAGGCCAGGACGCCATCGAGGCACCCATCGACGGCCTGCTGCTCTCCAAGAAGGGCGGCCAGAACCAGGCCGCCCGGGACTTCCTGGCCTACGTCGGCACCCCGGAAGGACAGGATGTGTACGCCTCGGTCGACTCGTCCAACATCGCCACCGCCAAGGGCGCCGATACCTCCAAGTTCACTCCGCTGAACAAGAAGCTGGCCGAAGCCATCAGCGGCGCCAAGAACATCAGCCAGTTCTTCGACCGCGATGCCCTTCCCGCCATGGCCAACAACGTGATGATCCCGGCGCTTCAGTCGTTCATCAAGGACGGCAACGTCGATGTGAAGAACCTGGAAGCCCAGGCCAAGTCCCTGT
>NZ_JBFTZL010000209.1:0-5755 GCF_056406825.1 Arthrobacter sp. P1_A5
GCGGGGAATGGCTCGGCGACGCCGGCACCGCGGCTGAGGCTGTCAGCGCCCTGCTCAGCGAACTCGGCCCGGACAACTACCTCAGCGTCCAGGCCTATTTCGACCGGCTGGCCTATGCCAGCTTCGAAGGCGTCCGGGACGAACTGGCCGCGGTCAGCGGACGCCCGGTCACCTTTGGCTGGGGCCCGCGGTTCCTGCACTCCACCGGCCAGTTCCACAAGGGCGGACCCGCGATCGGCGTTTTCCTGCAGGTCACGGCCGCATCCGCGGCTGACCTGGCCATCCCGGACCGGCCGTTCACGTTCGGCGAGCTGATCTCGGCGCAGGCCGCGGGCGATGCCCAGGTCCTGTCCGAGCACGGCCGTCCGGTCCTCCGGCTGCACCTGGCCGACCGCGCCGCGGGTGTGAAGCAGCTCCAGGAGCTCGTCACCTCCCTTGCCGGCCAGGCAGCATCCTCCACTGAAAGCTAAGGCACCCACGCAACCATGCCAGAAACCTACATCGGCGGCAGGAACACGGCCGGCCGGGGGCGCAATCCGCTCCGGGACCCCCGTGACCGCCGTCTGAACCGTATTGCCGGACCGGCGTCGCTGGTCCTGTTCGGGGTGACCGGGGACCTCGCCMGCAAGAAGCTCATGCCCGCCGTGTATGACCTTGCCAACCGCGGGCTGTTGCCGCCGAGCTTCGCGCTGGTGGGCTTTGCCCGCCGCGAGTGGGAGAACGAGGACTTCGCCGCGGAGGTCAAGGAGTCCGTCAAGGCGTACGCCCGCACCCCGTTCGACGAAACGGTCTGGAAGCAGCTCTCCGAGGGCATCCGCTTCGTGCAGGGCGAGTTCGACGACGACGAGGCATTCAAGCGGCTCTCCGACACGATCGATGAGCTCGACGAACAGCGCGGGACGCGGGGAAACCACGCGTTCTACCTCTCGATCCCGCCGAAGGCCTTCGAGCAGGTCTGCCGTCAGCTCTCCAAGCACGGCCTGGCCCAGGCCGCGGGCGACAACTGGCGCCGCGTGGTGATCGAAAAGCCGTTCGGACACGACCTCGGGTCGGCCCGGCAGCTCAACGACATYGTCGAGTCGGTGTTCCCGCCGGACKCGGTGTTCCGGATCGACCACTACCTGGGCAAGGAGACGGTGCAGAACATCCTGGCACTGCGCTTCGYCAACCAGCTSTTCGAGCCGYTCTGGAACGCCAACTAYGTGGACCACGTCCAGATCACCATGGCCGAGGACATCGGGACCGGAGGCCGGGCAGGCTACTACGACGGCGTGGGCGCGGCCCGCGACGTCATCCAGAACCACCTGCTGCAGCTGCTGGCCCTGACGGCGATGGAAGAACCGATCTCCTTCAACGCGGACGACCTGCGTGCCGAGAAGGAAAAGGTCCTCGCCGCCGTCCGGCTCCCCGAGGATCTCTCCTCCCACTCCGCCCGCGGGCAGTTCACCGGCGGCTGGCAGGGCGGCGAGGAAGTCCTCGGGTACCTGGAGGAGGAGGGCATCCCGGCCGATTCCAAGACCGAGACGTTCGCCGCGATCCGGGTGGACATCAACACCCGCCGCTGGTCCGGCGCGCCGTTCTACCTGCGCGCCGGCAAGCGGCTGGGGCGCCGGGTGACGGAGATCGCCGTCGTGTTCAAGCGCGCACCAAACCTGCTCTTCACGGACCACGGCGAGGACGACTTCGGCCAGAACGCCGTGGTGATCCGGGTCCAGCCTGACGAGGGCGCCACGATCCGGTTCGGTTCCAAGGTCCCGGGCACCCAGATGGAGGTCCGCGACGTCACCATGGACTTCGGCTACGGCCACTCTTTCACTGAGTCCAGTCCCGAAGCCTACGAACGCCTGATCCTGGATGTGCTCCTGGGCGAGCCGCCGCTGTTCCCCCGGCACCAGGAAGTTGAGCTGTCCTGGAAGATCCTGGATCCCTTCGAGGAATACTGGGCCGGCCTGGACGAACAGCCCCAGCCCTACGCTCCCGGCAGCTGGGGCCCTGCCTCGGCCGATGAGCTCCTTGCCCGCGACGGACGAACCTGGAGAAGGCCATGATCGTAGATCTTCCCGACACCACCACCTCCAAGATTTCCAAGAAGATTATGGCCCTGCGCGAGCAGGGTGGCGTGATCGCCCTTGGCCGGGTCCTGACCCTCGTGGTCGTCACCCGCTCCGGGCTGGAAGAGGAGGCCATCGAGGCCGCCAACGAGGCCAGCCGGGAACACCCGTGCCGGATCATCGTCCTCGCCGACGCCGGGGCCTCGGCCCCGACCCGGCTGGACGCCCAGATCCGCGTTGGCGGCGACGCCGGCGCCTCCGAGGTGATCCTGCTGCGCGGCTACGGCGAACTGGCCGAGGAAAGCGAATCCCTCGTCGCGGCCCTGCTGCTCCCGGACGCCCCGATCGTGGCCTGGTGGCCGCACGGCGCGCCCAGGAACGCGTGCCAGACCTCGGTCGGGGGCATCGCGCACCGCCGGATCACCGACTCGGCCAATGAAGCGGACCCGGTCGCGGCGCTGGAGAACATCCGCCGCACCTACAAGGCCGGCGACACGGACCTGGCTTGGACCCGGCTGACCAACTGGCGCATCCAGCTGGCCGCGGTCCTGGACCAGGTGGACGACTCGCCGGTGACGGCCGTGGCCGTCGAGGGCGCCTCGGACTCCCCCAGCACCGTGCTTCTCGCAGCCTGGCTCACCCTGGCCCTGGACGTTCCCGTGACGATTGTGGCGGATCCGGCCGGAACCGGCATCCGGCGCGTCCGGCTGACCCGGCCCGGCGGCGACATCCAGCTCTTCCGGCCCGGGCTCACCATCGCGGAACTGACCCAGCCCGGCCAGCCCGCCCAGCGGATCTCACTGCCCCGCCGCAGCCTCAAGGACTGCCTGGCCGAAGAACTCCGACGCCTGGATCCGGACGAAGTCTTCGGTGAAGTGATTACTATGGGACTGCCGCGTACCAATCTAAGGAGTGTCCGTCCCAGTGAGCGCTGACCCGAGAGTAAGCATCCATCCTGACTCGACCGTTCTGATGGCGGCCATCGCAGCCCGCCTGATTACCAAGCTGGTGGAT
Source organism: Arthrobacter sp. P1_A5 (assembly GCF_056406825.1). NCBI lineage: Bacteria > Bacillati > Actinomycetota > Actinomycetes > Micrococcales > Micrococcaceae > Arthrobacter > Arthrobacter sp. P1_A5. The sequence goes on from NZ_JBFTZL010000209.1 coordinate 3,066, forward strand.
ATCCAGGACCGGCACGGCGAGGCCACGGTAGTGCTTACCGGGGGAACGATGGGCATCGGCTCGCTCAAGGCAGTGGCCGAATCGCCCGCGGCGCGGGCCGTCGACTGGTCCAAGGTGAACTTCTGGTGGGGTGACGAGCGCTTCATGGCGGCCGGCGACGCCGAGCGCAACGCCCGCCAGGCCCAGGACGCCCTCCTGTCCCACATCAATGTTGATCCGGCGCGCGTCCATGTGCCCGGTTCCACCGATGACTTCGACAGCCCGGACGACGCCGCGGCCGACTATGCCCGCCGGCTCGCCGAGGCGGCGGCCGCCGAGCACGCCGCTGACATGTCCGACGACAGGCCGGAACAGCCTGCGCGGCTCCCCCGCCTGGACATCGTCCTCCTCGGCGTCGGGCCGGACGCACACGTCGCCTCGCTCTTCCCGGAGCAGGCCGGCATCCGGGAGAAAGAACTGACTGTCGTGGGCGTCCGCAACTCCCCCAAGCCGCCGCCGGCGCGGGTGTCGCTGACGTTGCCGGCGATCAACACGGCATCCGAGGTGTGGATGGTGGTGGCCGGTGACGACAAGGCCGGCGCCGTAGGGCTCGCCCTGGCCGGCGCCAATCCCGTGCAGGTGCCCGCCGCGGGGCCGCGCGGCCGCCGGGAAACGCTGTGGCTGATTGACGAGGACGCGGCCTCACGGGTCCCGGAGCAGCTCGTCCGGAAGGGTCCGTCCGGAGCGTAGACGCTCCAGCGCTCCAGCCAGCACGTCTTCGGCGTCCTGGCTGGAGCGCCGTTCTTTAACGTATTCCAGATGCGTCTTGAAGCCCTCTGTTGGCGTTTCCTCCAGGGCAAACTTTGATTCGTCGCGGGTTGCGGTGCCGCCGCAGCGCCGGCAGTCCCAAACTCCGGGGATCTGTTCCTCCGGCAGCTGTGCGAACACGAGCGAGGTTTCATGGCCCTTGGCGCACCGGAAAGCTACACGAATACGGGGCTGGCGTACGCCGGCCCCGTTCAGTGGTTCATGGCGGGGAGTGGCCCCCTCGGTGGCGCCCACACGGATTCCTTTGAATCCGGAAGCAGAATGCAGCATCGGGAACTCCTGGCTACTTAGCTGGTGGAAGTGCAAGACGACAGCCACAGTGTAGTTCGTGAGTTCCCGATGCCGGGAGGGCCATAAGGACCCCATATGAAGTTTTCGGACGGGCGTCCTAGGAATCGGCGCCTGTGCTGAACCGCATGAGCAGCCCGAGGGCGATGATCACCACTCCCCAGGTGATTCCCAGGATGACCGTGAACCGGTTGAGGTTCCGTTCCGCGACGCCGGAGGAGCTCAGGCCCGAGCTCATGCCGCCGCCGAACATGTCGGACAGGCCGCCTCCGCGTCCCTTATGGAGCAGGATGAGCAACGTCAGCAGGAGGCTGGTGATGCCCAGGAGGACCTGCAGAATGACATGAAGAACGTCCACGACGGCCTTTCAGAAGGATTGGATTGCGGGGGTCAGGCTGTGTCCGGACTAATCCGTCAACAGGTGACTCTCGAACCTGACAATATTAGCAAACTCGGCAGCGTCCAGGCTGGCACCGCCGACCAGCAAGCCGTCGACGTCGCGCTCCTTCAGGATCGATGCCGCGTTGTTGGCCTTGACCGAGCCGCCGTACAGCAGGCGGGTCTTGGCGGCGACGTCTGCTCCGAAGAGGGTGGACAGTTCGGCACGGATGGCGGCGCACATTTCCTGCGCGTCCTCCGGGCCTGCGACCTCGCCGGTGCCGATGGCCCACACGGGCTCGTAGGCAACTACGAGCCCGGCGGCCTGCTCCGGGGTGAGGCCTTCGACGCAGGCGCGCAGCTGGGCGAGGGTGTGGTCCACGTGGGTGCCGGCCTGCCGGATCTCCAGGCCTTCACCGACGCAGAGGACCGGGGTGATGCCGTGCCGGAAGGCGGCTTTGGTCTTGGCGTTGAGCACGGCGTCGGACTCGTTGTGGATGGTGCGGCGTTCGCTGTGGCCGACCAGGACGTAGCTGCAGGCAAGCTTGGCGAGGAACTGGCCGGAAATGTCGCCCGTGTAGGCGCCGGAGTCGAACTGGGAAAGGTCCTGGCCACCATAGACGACGGCGAGCTCGTCGCCCTGGACCAGGGTCTGGACGCCGCGGAGATCCGTGAACGGCGGGAAGACGGCGACCTCCACCCGGCTGTAGTCGTGCTTGGCGTCGGACAGGGTCCACGCGAGCTTCTGCAGGAGGGTGATGCCCTGGACGTGGTCCATGTTCATCTTCCAGTTGCCGGCGATGAAGGGCTTGCGGTCGAATTTACCGTTGGTTGACGTGGTCACGTGATCTCCAGGAGTTCTTGGTGTGTGGGAGCAGCCGGCAGGGCGCCCGGTTCCCTGCGGAGGGCGCCCTGCCGGCTCAAATGCCGGTGCTTTTAGCGGTCAGTGCTTCTAACGGTCCAGGACGCTCAGGCCGGGGAGTTCCTTGCCTTCAAGGTACTCCAGACTTGCGCCGCCGCCGGTGGAAATGTGGCCGAACGCCTCATCGGCGAAGCCGAGTGTCCGGACCGCTGCCGCCGAGTCGCCGCCGCCAACCACGGTGAACGCGTCCGTCTCGGTCAGGGCCTGGGCGATGGCCCGGGTACCGCCGGCGAAGGCCGCGAATTCGAACACGCCCATGGGCCCGTTCCAGAACACCGTCCGAGCGCCCTTGATC
>NZ_JBFTZL010000210.1:0-5749 GCF_056406825.1 Arthrobacter sp. P1_A5
GACTACGTCCGCGCCAACCTGCCCGGCTTCGAGAACTGCTACATGCTCGACGTCGCGTCCCAGATGGGCGTGCGCCAGACACGACTGCTCGAAGGCGAGTACGTCATGACGAAGGACGATGTCACTTCCCGCCGCCACTTCGCCGACACCGTGGCCCGCGGCCGCGACTACTACTACCCGTTCCGCTCGCTGCTGCCCAAGGAAGTTGACCAGCTGCTCGTCGCCGGCCGGCACTACTCGGCCACCCCGGAAGCGCAGAAAATGTCCCGCGAGATCCCGCCCTGCATGGCCATGGGCCAGGCCGTCGGGGTCGCCGCCGCGCTGGCGATCGAAAACGGCACACTGGTCCGCGACGTCTCCCCGCTGGACATCCAGCAGGGCATGCGCCGCCACGGCGCGGACCCGGGCGACGTCCCGTCGTCGAACGCCACCCTGGACCTGGACGCGGTGGTGGGGGCATGAGCACCGTGATTGAGGACCTGCTGGCGTCAACTGACGGCACGACGGCGGCCCCCTCCGTCGGGACGGAAGCTGCGCCAGCCGGCACCCCGCTCCCCCTGGACGGGATCAAGATCGTGGACTTCACCCAGGTGTTCATGGGCCCGTCCTGCACCCAGCTCCTGGGCGACTACGGCGCGGACATCATCAAGGTGGAACGCCCGGGCGCCGGGGACATCTCCCGGAACTCGTTCCCGGACAAGGACGGCCAGGACAACCCGATCTTCCTGTCCATCAACCGGAACAAGCGCAGCATCTCCGTGGACACGCGCACCGACGAGGGCAAGGACGTGCTCCGCCGCCTGCTCGCCGACGCCGACGTAGTGGTCAGCAACTTCCGCTCCGGCGTCATGGAACGGATGGGCTTCGGCTACGAGGAGCTCAAGGAGCAGAACCCGGGCATCATCTGGGCCTCCGGCACCGGCTTCGGCCCCGTGGGCCCGTACTCGCACAAGGGCGGCCAGGACGCGATCGCCCAGGCCTACTCCGGCGTCATGTGGCGGCGCGAGTCGGACGACATGAAGCCGTCGATCTACCCCACCACGCTGTGCGACTACATCACGGGCATGCACCTCATGCAGGGCATCCTGCTGGCCCTGCGCACCCGCGAGTCCGCCGGCGTCGGGCAGAAGGTGGAGGTGACGATGTACGACTCCATGCTGCACCTGCAGATGCAGGAAGCCTGCATGCAGCTCAACCGCGGCTACGAGGTCAACTGGGGCGCCATGCCGCTGAGCGGTGTCTTCGAAACCACCGACGGCGCCGTGTGCATGGTGGGCGGCTTCACCCCGGACCCGCTGGCCCGCATTTCCGAGGCCCTGGGCCTGGACGAGGACCTCACGCAGCGCCCCGAGTTCGCCAACCTGGAGCAGCAGTTCCAGCACAAGCCGGCGCTGCAGGCGATCTTCCGCGAGCGCATCGCCACCAACACCACCGAGTACTGGACCACCAGGCTGGAGGACCAGGGCCTGCTGAACGCGCCCGTGCACACGCTGGAGCAGACCCTGGGCGACGCGCAGACGCACGCCAACGGCATGATCGTCGAGGCCGAGCACCCCGGAGTGGGAACGGTGCGCATGCTCAACGCCCCGATCCGGCTCTCCGCCACCCCGCCCACCGTCCGGCGCGTCGCGCCCCGGCTCGGCGAACACAATGTCGAAGTCCTGCTGGAGAACGGCTTCGACGCCGAGACCATCGAACGCCTGCAGCAGCTGGGGGTGCTCCGGTGACGGCCGTTTCCGAGACACTCGTGGACGAGGTCACCCTGACCATCGAGAACCACGTCGCCACCGTGGTCATCGACCGCCAGCACGTGCTCAACGCCGTCGACGGCGGCGCGCAGGCCCGGCTCAACGAGATCTGGGACCAGCTCGAAGCCGATCCGGACGTCCGCGCCGTGGTCATCACCGGCGCCGGGACCCGGGCCTTCTGCGTCGGCGCGGACATGTCCGCCTCCGCCGTGGACAAGACCGGGCTCGAATACTGGGCGGGCCTGGACCCGAACGGCTTCGGCGGGCTCAGCCTGCGCACCACGCTGGACATCCCGGTGATCGCACGGGTCAACGGTTATGCGCTCGGCGGCGGCATGGAGATCGTGCTCGGCGCGGACATCGTGATCGCCGCGGACACGGCCCGCTTCGGGCTGACGGAACCGCGCGTCGGGCGTCTGGCGCTCGACGGCGGCATCCACCAGCTGGTGCGCCGGATCCCGTACACGCAGGCAATGGGCATGCTCCTGACCGGGCGGAAGGCCGAGGCCACAGAGATGCAGTCCATGGGCCTGGTCAATGAGGTGGTCCCCGCGGACCAGCTCGACGCCGCGGTACAGCGCTGGGTGGACCAGATCCTCGCCTGCGCCCCCACCTCGGTCCGGGCGGTCAAGCAGATGGTCACGCAGACCGCGCACCTGTCCGCCACCGAGGCCCGTGGCCTCCGGCTCCCCGCCCTCATGGCGGCGCTGGACAGCGAGGACTCCGCCGAGGGCGTCCGCGCCTTCCAGGAGAAGCGCCCGCCGCACTGGCCGGGACGCTAGCCGTTCCACGGCCCGAAGATTCAGCCGCTCGAAGAACAACAAGAGCTTAGAAGGAGAAACCAATGCGGGAGTCACTGACACCCGGCGTGTGGGGCGTCGTCGCCACACCGTTCCAGGGCAGCACCCTGGATGTCGACACGGACAGCCTGGCCGGGCTCGTGAGCTACTACGAGTCGATCGGCGCCACGGGACTCACGGTCCTGGGCGTGTTCGGCGAGGCCGCGGCCCTGACGGCGGCCGAGCGCAGCCTGGTCCTGGAAGTGGTCGTGGAGGAAACGCGCCTGCCCCTCGTGGTGGGGGTGACTTCCCTCTTCACCGGCACGGCCGTCGATGAAATCCGTTCCATCCAGGCCGCCACCGGGGACAGGCTGTCGGCCGTCATGGTCCAGGCCAACTCGGCCAGCCCCGGGGTGGTCATCGCGCACCTGAACGCCATCCACCAGTCCACCGGCGCCAACGTCGTGCTGCAGGACTACCCGCTGGCCAGCGGCGTCCACATCAGCACCGAGGCGCTCATTTCCGTGGTGCGGGCCTGCGGCTTCGTCACCGCGGTAAAGGCCGAGGCCCCGCCCACGTCCGTGGCGATCGGGCACCTCACCGCGGCCCTCGACGTCTCTGTCTTCGGCGGCCTCGGCGGCCAGGGGCTGCTGGATGAGCTCATGGCCGGCGCCGCGGGGGCGATGACCGGTTTCTCCTACCCGGAAGCGCTCATCGCCTGCGTGCGGGCCTGGCAGAAAGACGGCTACGGGGCCGCCCGCGATGCCCTGCTGCCATACCTGCCGCTGATCAACTTCGAGCAGCAGGCGAAAATCGCGCTGGCCATCCGCAAGGAATGCCTGCACCAGCGCGGACTCATTGCCGACGCCGGCGTCCGGGCACCGGCCGCGCCGTTCCCGGAGGCGCTTCGGACCGGGCTGCGCACGCACCTGACCGAGGCCGCCGAGGCCCTCGGCCCGAACCCGGTCGCCGTGCTGACCACGGCGGGGAGGAACTGATGGATTTCGGAATCAGCGGAAAGACCGCCTTTGTGGCCGCCTCGACGGGCGGCCTGGGCCTCGCCATCGCCCGGGCCCTCGCCGCCGAAGGCGTCCGGGTGGCCATCACCGGCCGGCGCGAAGTCCGCGCCAAGGAGATCGTGGCCGAACTGACGGACGCCTACGGACCGGGCGCCGTCGCCATCGAAGCGGACCTCAGCACCGCCGAGGGCGTGGCCGCCGCCGTCGAACAGACAGTCGCGGAACTCGGGCCCATCGACATCCTGGTCCTCAACGGTCCCGGGCCGAAGCCCGGCGCGGCCGCCACGCTCGGCGCGGACGACATCGCCGCGGCGTTCGAACAACTCGTCAAACCGCACCACGCCCTGGTCTCGCACATCCTGCCGGGCATGCGGGAACGGCGCTGGGGCCGGATCCTGGCCGTCGGCTCGAGCGGCGTCGTGGCACCACTGCCGAACCTGGCCGTGTCCAACACCGGCCGCGCGGCACTGGCCGGCTATCTCAAGACCCTCGCCGCCGAGGTGGCGCTGGACGCCGTCACGGTCAACATGCTCCTTCCCGGACGCATCGCCACGGACCGGGTCGCGGAACTGGACCAGGCCGCCGCCAAACGGCGCGGCACCACGCCCGAGGAAATCCAGCTCGAATCCCGCAAGACCATCCCCGCCCGGCGCTACGGCGAACCCGAGGAATTCGGCGCCGCCGCGGCGTTCCTCTGCAGCGCGCCGGCCTCCTACATCACCGGCGTGGCACTGCGCTGCGACGGCGGCCTGATCCGCGGGCTCTAGCCACAGGCGCTGAACACTCAGCACACACCCTGCTCCGACTCTCACGAAGGACCACAATGACTTCCACCGACACAGACACCTCAACCGCAACAGCCCGGGACCTCCTCACCGCCCGGCACCTGATCAACGGCGAATGGCTCGGCGGGGCGGTCACCGAGCGGATGAACCCGGCCCGCCCGGGCGAACTCGCCGCCCTCTCCCCCAGCGGCACCGCAGCCGACGTCGACGCCGCCATCAGCGCCGCCGCCGCCGCGCAGCCGGCCTGGGCAGCCATGCCCGCCCCGTCCCGCGGCGCCATCCTGATGGCCGCCGGCAACCTGCTCCTGGAGCGCCAGGCCGCCATCGCCGAGGACCTTGTCCGTGAAGAGGGAAAGACCCTCGCCGAGGCCAAGGGCGAGGTCAAGCGCGCCTCCGACGTGCTGCGCTTCTTCGGTTCCCTCGGCTGGGCCGCCACCGGCGAGGTGCTGCCCAGCGGCCTGCCGGACACCACCATCACCACCCGCCGCGAGGCTCTCGGCGTCGTCGGGCTCATCACGCCGTGGAACTTCCCCATCGCCATCCCGGCCTGGAAGTCCGCGCCGGCGCTGATCAGCGGCAACGCCGTGGTCATCAAGCCGGCCGAGCTCACCCCGCTCTCCGCCACGCACCTGGCCCGCGCCCTGCAGGACGCCGGGCTGCCCGCCGGCGTGTTCAACGTGGTCCATGGCAAGGGCCGCGTGGTGGGCGACGCCCTGGCCCGCGATCCCCGCATCGCCGGGTTGTCCTTCACCGGCTCCACCAACGTCGGGCTGGGGCTGCAGGAGATCCTCAACGCCCGCCGCGCCCGGGTCCAGCTGGAAATGGGCGGCAAGAACGGCGTGCTGGTCCTGGACGACGCCGATCCCCGCAAGGCCGCCCAGGTGGTGGCGGCCGGCGCGTTCGGCCTCACCGGCCAGGCCTGCACCGCCACGTCCCGCGTCTACGTCACGCCCGGCATCCGCGAGGAATTCCTGGCGGCCCTCACCGAGGAAGCCGCGCAGTACACCGCCGGCGACGGCCTCGAGGCCGCAAGGATGGGCGCCGTGGTGAGCAACCAGCAGTTCGAACAGAACCAGTCCGCGGTGCGCACCGCCGTCGAACGCGGCGCCACGCTGCTGCACGGCAAGTACGACGGCGGCACGGACGCCGGCTTCCTCTTCCCGGCCGCCATCCTCACGGAATTGCCCTTCGACGATGCCGCCGTGACCGAAGAGATCTTCGGACCCGTCGTGGCCGTCCTCGAGGTCCCGGACTACGAGGCCGGGCTCGCCGCGATCAACGACTCCCGCTACGGCCTGACCGCCGGCATCTGCACCGACTCCCTGGCGCTCTCCACGGACTTCGCCGCCCGCGCCCAGGCCGGGGTCATCAAGGTCAACCGTCCGACGGCGGGCCTGGACCTGAACGTGCCGTTCGGC
>NZ_JBFTZL010000211.1:0-5675 GCF_056406825.1 Arthrobacter sp. P1_A5
GGAGGGGCAAACCCGGCCTGTCGCACCGTTCACAGCCTGCGGCGCGTTAGCCGCCCGCCGTCGCCGACGGAGAGGGCGACGGTGTGGCGGTGCCCGCCGGCGCCGCAGGGGTTTCCAGCTTCGCTTCGGCCTCGAGCGCCTTCTGCAAGGCAGCGTTCAGCTTCTTTTGCTGCTCGCCATAGGTCGCGAAGTCGCCCTTCGCGAGGGCGTCCTGGCCGGCCTTGATCGCCGCATTGGCCTCGTCCAGCGCGGCCTTCAGGTCTGCCTTCGCATCGGTAGTCCCAGGCGGCGGAGTGGCCCCACCTGGCGTGGCGGGCGTGGCCGGTGTTTGTCCCTTGTTCGCCGAGTCACCTGCTGCGGCACCGGAATTTCCGCCGAAGAGCTGGTTCAAGGCCTCGTCCAGCGTGGGCGCGAACCCGATCTTGTCGCCGAACGCCACCAGGACCCGCTGCAGCGTCGGGTAGGAGGTCTCCCCCGTGGAGCGAAGATAGACGGGCTGGACGTACGCCATGCCGCCACCGACCGGCAGGGTCAGGAGGTTGCCGTTGAGCACCGCCGACGCACCCTGGCGCAACAGGTTAAGGGCCTGCGAAACGGTGGGGTCGGAGTTGAATTTGTTCTGCGCCTGGCCAGGTCCGGGGACCTGGGTCTCCGGCGGGATCTGCAAGAGCCTCAGCTGGCCGTAGCTGTCCGCTTTGACGCCCTTCTGGTTGCCGGCGTCGGAGTCCGCGGCCAGGAAGCCGTAGAGCACGTTGCGGGCGTTGCCGTTGACCACCTGCGGGATGAACGACGAGGTCAGCTGGAACGCCGGCTTGTCCTGGTCGGGCATCTTCAGCGACATGTAGTACGGCGGCTGTTTGACTTCGTCCTTGACGGTGGGGTCGTTGGGAACGGACCAGGCGTCAATGTTGGTGTAGAAGCTGTCCGGGTTGGTCACGTGGTAGCGGCCCAGAAGCTCGCGCTGGACCTTGAACAGGTCCTCCGGGTAGCGCACGTGGCTCATGAGCGCACCGGACATCTCCGAATACGGCTTCACCGACGTCGGGAAGATCTTCTGCCAGGCCTTCAGGACCGGATCCTGGTCGTCCCAGGCATACAGCGTCACGGAACCGTCATAGGCGTCCACGGTGGCCTTGACCGAGTTGCGGATGTAGTTCACCGAGCTGTTGGGCAGGGCTACTGTCCGGTTCGCGGCGGTCTGTGAGTCGGCCGTGGCGGCCGAGAGCTGCTCCTGCTGGGAGTACGGGAAGTACGGGCTGGTGGTGTACCCGTCCACGATCCATTTCACCCTGCCGTCGACGACGGCGGGGTACGGATTGCCGTCAACAGTCAGGTAGGGCGCCACCTTTTCGACGCGGTCCCGCGGGTTGCGGTCGTAGAGGATCTGGGACTCGGCGTTCACGCCGTCGGAAAGCAGCAGGTCCGAGGACTGGAACTTGATCGCGTAAAGGATCTTGTTGAAGAAGCTGCCCACATTCGGGCCGCCGTTCCCGGTGAAGGTGTACTGCGTCTCGCCGTCGCCTTCCTTGGCCGCGGGCCGGTCCTGCTCACGGTGCGGTGCACCATCCGGGGCGCCCACGATCGAGTAGTCGGGCGAGTCCTGGCCGAAGTAGACGCGGGGCTGATAGGTCGAATCGTTGCCGAGCGCGCCGGTGGACGGGATGCCCGCCTGCAGGAAGTCCGGCTTGCCGTCCACGGTGAACTTGTTGCCCTTGGCGGCGACGACGCCGTAGCCGTGGGTGTAGACCACGTGCCGGTTCAGCCAGGACTGCTGGTTCGTGGCGAGCCCGTCCGGGTTGAGTTCGCGGACGGCGATGACCGTGTCCTGGATCTTGCCGTCGATCTCGTAGCGGTCCACGTTCAGGGCGCTGGGGAACTGGTAGTAGGGCCGGTACTGTTCGAGCTGCGAGAACGCATCCGAGATCAGGTTCGGGTCCAGCAGCCGGATGTTGGCGGTGGTCTGCGCATCGGGGGCCAGCGCGCCGGTGGTGGCGTTGGTGGTGGCGTTGTACCGCTTTTCCTGGACCTTATCCAGGCCGTAGGCCGCACGGGTCATCGCGATGTTCCGCTTGATGTATTCGTTCTCCAGCGTCTGCTCCGAGGGCCGGACCTGGAACTGCTGGATGACCCACGGGTAGACGCCGCCGGCCAGGATGGCCGTGATGATGAGCATGGCGGTGCCGATCACCGGCAGCCGCCATTTGCCGATGACCGCGGCGACGATGAACAGCACGGCGACGATGGCAGCGGCCACGGCGAGGATGGCCTTGGTCGGAATGACGGCGTTCACGTCCGTGTACAGCGCACCGGCCCAGCGCCCGCCGTTGTTCTGCACCGTGGAGTAGCGGTCCAGCCAAAAGTTGAGGCCCATCAGCACCAGGAAGGCGGCGCCCGTGACAGCCAGGTGGATCTGCGCGGCGCGGCTGGTGAAGATCCCGCGTTCCATGATCCGGATGCTGCCGTAGAGGTAGTGGGTGAGGATGCCGGCAAGGCCAGCGATCACCGTGACGCTGATGAGGAACCCGGTGACGAAGCCGAGGAAGGGAAGAGTCATGAGGTAGAAGCTGATGTCGAGCCCGAACTGCGGATCGTTCTGGCCGAATGGCTCCTGGTTCAGGAACAGGAGGACTTTCTGCCACTGGCTGGCCGCGGCGCTGCCGGCGAACAGGCCAAAGAGGATGGGAAGCCCCACCATCACGACGCGGCGGATCGGTTCGAGCTGCGCCTGGTAGCGGTTGAGGTTGTCCCGGATTTCCGAATCGGGGGCGTACACCGGCCGCGCATGGTAGGCAATCCTGATGGCGAAGAAGACGGCCAGGAACATGACAGCGAAACCTGTCAGGAAGATCACGATCCTGGCCAGGTTCTCGGTCAGGAACACTTCGAAGTAGCCGAGCTGCTGGTACCAGAGGACATCCGTCCAGACATTGGCGAAGAAGATGAATCCGACCACGATCAGGGCCACGATGATCAGCGTCGGCGTCAGGGCGCCGCGTCGTGTCTGGGGTCTTCCGGGCGGGACAGTGCTGGCGGGACGGGACAAACTCGGTACCTCATAGCTGGTCGTCTACTGCTGGTTTTTAGTTATCAGTCGCTGCTGTGGCTCAGTCTGGCGACCAAGTGCCGGTGTTGCAGGTTGATGCATTCTAACGGCCGTCACCGCCGTTCCGTCAGGGCCCTGCAGCAGGGTCCCGGCGGGACGGCGCGGCCGTCAATTAGTGCCACGATTGGGGCCGGCGCTTAGTTCCGCGGCCAGTCTAGTTGTTGGTGCAGACCGGCAGGCCCGATGTGTCGCCGCCTGACGCCGCCAGTTCAACTGCCTTGCGGGCCTCGGTGAGGTTCTCGACCCGGACCACCTGCAGGCCGTCGGGGATGTGGCCCAGGACGTCTTCGCAGTTGGCCGCAGGGGCCAGGAACAGCGTGGCCCCGCCGGACCGCGCCCCCTGCATCTTCTGGGCGATCCCGCCGATGGGTCCTACGGCACCGTCCGGGGTGATGGTTCCGGTTCCGGCGATGTGCCTGCCGCCGGTCAGGTCCCCGGGAGTGACGGTGTCAATGATGCCAAGCGCGAACATCATGCCCGCACTGGGGCCACCGACCTTGTCGAGCGAGATGGTGACATCAAACGGGAAGGTGAACTTGTACTGCAGCAAGACACCGAGGATGTAGCGGCCCGCACTGTTTTTGGCCGGCGTGATGGTGACTGGCACCCGGGCGCCGGCGCGTTCCACGATGACCTTGGCGGGCTTGCCGTTGCCGGCGGCCAGTTCCGCCTGGACCACGCCGAGCGCAGTGATGGGCTTGTCATTGATGGAGACAAGTTCGTCCCCTGCCTGCAGCAGTCCCTTCGAGGCGGAGTCGTCCGGGAGCCCGGCCACCTGCATTTTCTGCCCGAACGGAATCTTCAGTTCCTTCAGTGCCGAGGCGATGGCGTTCTCCTGGGAGGTGGTCATCGCGGTGGCGCTCTCCTGCTGGGACTGTTCCTTGGTGACGCCGGTGGGGAACAGCAGTTCCTGGGGGTAGACGGCCTTGGTCCCGTTCAGCCATGCCGAGAACGCCTCGAAGACGCTGACCGAACCGTTGGGACCGCCGTCGACATAGACAGTGGTCAGGTCCAGGCTGCCCTTGGCGGGAAACGACTCATGGCCGCTGACGCTGATCACCGGTTTGCCGTTATCCTGGCCGATGGTGTTGAAGGTGGGGCCGGGAGACTCGATCACGTAGGGCACGGGAAGACTCACCGCGGTGATGCCCAGCGCGGCGGCAAGCAGCCCCGAGACAAGCATGGCTGAAGACCGGTTGTTGCGCGGGCGCCGCACGCCGGCGCCAGCCAGTCGCGCCCTCCTTCCCCGGGCAGGGCCGGCCGCTGGGTCGCTGGCGGGCTGCTCACCGTGGGTGATTGTCATTGAACGACCTCTCCGTGCCGGCACGAGGGGCTGCGGCCCTGCCAGGACAAGCCCGAGAGGCCACCGCGACCACGCACCAGGGCCGCAGCCTAACCCGAGGCTGCCGCGTGCAAATATTCCAACTTCCAAGCCTACGCGCTTGGGACCCCGGACGGCTCTTTGCCTACAGCGAACGTGGCGCGGTTTCGGCAGACAGCCACTCTTGCACAGGKGTACCGTGAAGTTGAGAAGCAGCCACACCGACGATCGGCGGGATCATGACCTCCAACCCACTCAATCCGTCCAATGGCGACGAGGAACCCAAGGATCCCTTGGCCGAAATGCTCAAAAACCTGATGGGCGGGCAGGGCATGGGCAATATCGACCCCGCCGAGCTCGCCAAGGCGGCAGGCCTCCCGGACGATCCAAACCTCCTGGCCCAGATGTTCTCCCAGGTGCAGGCGATGATGAGCGCCCCCTCGGAGGGGCCCGTCAATTGGCAGCTGGCACATGACAACGCCCGGCGCGTCGCCGCCAGCGGATCCGACCCCTCGGTCACGGCGCATCAGTCGCGGGAGGTCGACGAGGCCCTTCGGCTGGCCGAACTGTGGCTCGACCAGGTCACCGGGCTTCCGGCCACGGGACTGATCGGCCGGGCGTGGTCCCGCGCCGAATGGGTCGAGGAAACCCTTGGGACGTGGAAGCGGCTGACCGAGCCCGTGGCCAACAGCATTGCCAATGCGCTCTCGGCCGCCATGACCGAGCAGATGCCCGAGGAAATGAAGTCCATGATGGGCGGCGCCTCCTCGATGATCCAGAACATGGGCGGGGCGATCTTCGGCATGCAGCTCGGCCAGGCGATCGGCGCGCTCTCGGCCGAAGTGGTCAGCTCGACGGACATTGGCGTGCCCCTCGCAGACCTTGAAATGGCGCTTCTGCCGGCCAACGTGGAGAAATTCGGTGAGGGCCTCAGCCTGCCGGAGAACGACATCCGCCTGTTCCTGGCCGTGCGCGAGGCGGCACACGCCCGCCTCTTCGTCCAGGTCCCCTGGCTGCGCGGGCACCTGCTCGGCGCTATCGAGGCCTACGCCCGCGGCATCCACATCGACACGTCCAAGATCGAAGAACTGGCACGCGAGATCGATCCCAGCAACCCCGAGGGCATCCAGGAGGCGCTCTCGCAGGGTGTCTTCATGCCGCAGCGGACTCCCGCCCAGGAGCAGGCCCTCGAAAAGCTGGAGACCGCGCTGGCCCTGGTGGAGGGCTGGGTGGACGAACTCACCTGGGGTG
>NZ_JBFTZL010000212.1:0-5633 GCF_056406825.1 Arthrobacter sp. P1_A5
GCGGACTCACCGATGCCCTTCGCCCCGATCGGGTGGTGCGGGGAGGGCGTGACAGTGAATCCGGTTTCCCARTCCGGCACCTCCATGGCCGTGGGGATCAGGTAGTCCATGAAGGACCCGGCGAGGCAGTTGCCGTCCTCGTCGAATTCGATGATCTCCATCAGGGCCATGCCCACACCGTCCGTCAGCCCGCCATGCACCTGGCCTTCGATGATCATCGGGTTGATCCTGGTGCCGCAGTCATCCACCGCGATGAAGCGCCGCACTTTGACCTGCCCGGTGCCGGGATCGATGTCGACGACGCAGATGTAGGCGCCGAACGGGAAGGTCAGGTTCGGCGGGTCGTAGGTGACCTCGGCGTCGAGGTTTCCGTCAACGCCCTCAGGCAAGGCAATCGTGCCGTGGGCGCCCATGGCGATCTCGGCCATGGTCTTGCCGACGCTCGGATCGCCTTTGACGAACCAGCGACCCTTTTCCCATTCGAGGTCCTCGGGGCGGGTCTCCAGCATCGCCCCGGCGATCAGTTTCGCCTTCTCGCGCACCTTCCGGGCTACAAGGGCCACGGCGCCGCCGCTGACCGGCGTCGAACGGCTGCCGTACGTGCCCAACCCGAACGGGGTCTGGTCGGTGTCCCCGTGCACCACCTCGATGTCCTCCGGCGGGATGCCGAGTTCTTCCGCCACGATCTGGGCGAAGGTGGTCTCGTGGCCCTGGCCCTGGCTCTGCACCGAGATGCGCACCACGGCCTTGCCCGTGGGGTGGACGCGCAGCTCGGCGCCGTCGGCCATGCCGAGGCCCACAATGTCGAAGTGCTTCCTGGGCCCGGCTCCGACGACTTCCGTGAAGAAGGAAACCCCGATGCCCATGAGTTCCCCGCGTTCGCGTTTCTCGGCCTGCTCGCGGCGGAGGTCCTCGTATCCGGCGAGCTGCATCGAGAGGCGCATGGCGGCCTCGTAGTTGCCCGAGTCGTAGACCCAGCCGGTCTTATTGGCATAGGGGAATTGTTCCGGCTTGATGAAGTTCTTGAGCCGCAGCTCCGCCGGGTCCATGTCCAGCTTGCGGGCCAGGATGTCGACCATCCGCTCCACGAGGTACACGGCCTCGGTGACCCGGAACGAGCACGCGTACGCGACCCCGCCGGGCGCCTTGTTGGTATAGACGCCGGTGACGGAGCAGTGGGCGGCCGCGAGGTCGTAGCTGCCGGTGAAGATGGAGAAGAATCCGGCCGGGTTCTTGGTGGGCTGGGCGGTGGCGTTGAACGCGCCGTGGTCGGCCAGCACGTGGGTGCGCAGGGCGAGGATCTTGCCGTCCCTGGTCGCCGCGATTTCGCCCTGCATGATGTAGTCCCGGGCGAACGAGGTCGACATCAGGTTTTCGGAGCGGTCCTCCACCCATTTGACCGGGCGGCCGGAGACGATCGAACCGACGACGGCGAGGATGTAGCCGGGATAGATCCCGACCTTGTTGCCGAAGCCGCCGCCGATATCGGGGGAGACGATCCGGATCTTGTGCTCGGGGATGCCGGCGACGATCGCGAACAGGGTCCGGTGCGCGTGCGGTGCCTGCGTGGTCTCGTAGAGCGTCAGCTTGCCGTTGACGGCGTCGAAATCGGCGACGGCGCCGCACGTCTCCATCGGGGCGGGATGGACCCGCGGGTAGACGACCTCCTGGCTGACCACAACATCCGCGGCGGCGAACACCGCATCCGTTTCGGCCTTGTCGCCCATCTCCCAGTCGAAGATCCGGTTGTCGTTCCGGCCCTCGATCTCATCGCGGATCACCGGGGCGTCTGCGTCCAGTGCCTTGCGGGCGTCCACCAGCGGGGGAAGGACATCGTATTCGACGTCGATCAGCTCCAGGGCGTCCCGGGCGGCGTAACGGTCCTCAGCCACGACAAACGCGACTTCCTGGCCCTGGAACCGGACTTTGTCGGTCACCAGCACGGCCTGGACATCCGCCGACAGCGTCGGCGCCCACGCGAGCTTCAGGCCCAACAGGTCCTTGCCGGTAATGACGGCGACCACTTTCGGATGCGCGAGGGCGTTAGTCGTGTCGATGGACACGAGCCGGGCGTGCGCGACCGGAGCGCGCAGGATGGCGCCGTGCAGCATCCCCGGCAACACGATGTCATCCAGGTAGTGGCCCTTGCCGCGCACGAAGCGCGGGTCTTCCTTGCGCTGAATGCGGCCATAGCCGATGGGGCGGTCCTCGTCGCCAGCGGCCGGGTTTGACTGCCGGTCATGGATGACGGTCATGCCTTCACCTCCGTGTCTTCTGTCTCCGCCGTGACATCCGGGACGGCGGTGTCCGTGTCCGGGACGCCGGTGGCGGTGTCGGCCAGGCCGGAGCCGGCCGGATGGGCGGCGGCCCACTGCACCGAGCGGACAATCGTCGCGTAGCCCGTGCACCGGCAGATCTGCCCGGAAATGGCCTGCCGGATCTCGGCGTCGTCCGGGTGCGGATTCTTATCCAGCAGCGCGCGGGCCGTGAGCATCATCCCAGGGGTGCAGAAGCCACACTGCAGCCCGTGCTCTTCCATGAAGCCCTGCTGGACGGGGTCGAGGGTGCCGCCGCTGGCCAGCCCCTCGACGGTGCGGATGTCGTGCCCCGCGGCCATGGCGGCCAGGACGGTGCAGGACTTCACGGGCTGTCCGTCCATCAGGACCACGCACGTCCCGCAGTTGCTTGTGTCGCATCCCCAGTGAGTACCGGTGAGGCCCAGGACCTCGCGGATGTAGTGGACCAGGAGCACCCGGGGCTCAATCTCGCTCGTGACGTCGGCGCCATTCACGGTCATGCTGATCTGCATCGGCTTCAGCCTTCCTGCATCTGGGCGGCGCGGGCACAGGCCCGCCGCAGTACCCGTTGGGTGAGCTCATCGGCGAGATGCCGCTTGTAGTCGACCGGGCCGCGCTGGTCAGCCACCGGATCGCAGGCTTCCGCTGCCAGCCTGCCCGCCTCGGCGAACAGCTGCTCGTCCGGATGCCGGCCGCGGAGCACGGCGGCGGCCCCGGCCAGGGGGTGGTCAAGGCCCAGGGCGGTGAGCCCGACGGCGGCGTCGTCGACAGTGCCGTCCGCGGCGAGGGTGACGGCGGCACCTGCGGCACCGACCGCCCAGTCTCCGACCCGGCGTTCGACCTTTTCATAGGCGCTGCCCGACCGGGGGCGGATGCCGAACCTGAGTTCGCAGAGCAGTTCATCGTGCCCGACCGCGGTTTCATAGGGGCCGCGGTGGAACTCGGACATGGACAGGATGCGCTCGCCGCCTGGTCCGCGGATCACGGCCTCGGCGCCCAGGACYCCGCAAACCGTGGAGAGGTCCTCGGCCGGGTCGGCCTGGCAAAGCGAGCCGCCAATGGTGCCGCGGTTGCGGACCACGGGGTCGGCGATCACCCGCTCGGCGTCCCGCACGATGGGGAACAGCCCGGCCACCTCCTCCGACTCGAGCAGGGTGGTGTGGCGCGTCAGGGCGCCGACCCTTAGTTTGTTGCCGTCACGGAGGATGAAATCGAGCTCGTATAAGTCATTGATGTCGATCAGCCATTCGGGCCGGGAGAGGCGGAGCTTCATCATCGGCAGGAGGCTATGCCCGCCGGCCACCACCCGCGAGTCGGGTCCGTACCGGGCAAGGAGTTCCAGGGCGTTCTCCACCGTAGTGGCGCGCACGTAGTCAAATGGAGCCGGAATCTGCATAGTCCCTACCTCACTCCGAAAGGCCGGCGGCGTGGAGCAGCGGCTGCCTGGCGCCGGATTGAGGTCAGTCTTGCCGCGGCCTGGCGGGGCTGTCAATATCGTCATAAGCGAAAGGTTATGAAGCCGTGGCGATGACATTGGGACAGTTGCGGACCTTCGCCCTGGTGGCCAAGCTGGGTTCCCTCCATGCGGCCGCCGTCCAACTCGGAGTCAGCGAACCGGCAGTCTCGACGGCGCTCGCCGCACTCAGGCAGGATCTGGGCGACCCGCTCTTCGTGCGCGCCCATGGCGGGATCGCGCTGACTCCCGGCGGCCGGGCGCTCGCCGAACATGCCCAGGACATCGTGGGACTGGCGGACCGGGCCCGGTGGGAGGTGGCACATGCCCAGACCGAGACCGGGCGGCTGAAAATCGTGGCGACGGCGCCGTTTGCCGAGCACGCGGCGGGGCGCCTGCTGGACCTTTTCACCCGCCGGGTTCCCGGGGCTTCCGTCGATGTGGTGGTGGAGGAAGCCGAGGACATCGCCTCGCTGATGCTCGAACGCGTCTATGACATCGCTTTGGGGGTCAGGCCCGCCGTCCGCAACGGCTCCCGTGCCAACGGCACTGGCGCCGTCGGCATCGACTCCGTCCCGTTCCTGCGGTACCAGCGGATCGTCGTGGCGGCCGCCGGACATCCGATCGCCGCCCTCCACGGGCCGGTCGCGCCGGCCGAGCTGGTGCGCAGACCCTGGTTTGCCGGGCCCGCCGGCATCCAGGCGGCCAGCGAGGAGGGCCGCTGGCTGGCCGCCCAGTCGGTGGCGCCGGAGATCGTCCGGTTGAGCAGCGAAACGGAGGCCCTGGCCGCCGTCAGGGCCGGAGAGGGAACCATGCTGGCGCTGGGGCATATTGTCCGGGCTGAAATCCGCAGCGGTTCCCTGGTCCGTGTGCCGGTAGCCGGAACGCCGATCTCCGGACTCTGGTGGGCCAGTACCCTGGACCGCGGCCGGGCCACCACCATGGCGCGGACCCTCCAACGGTTTGCCGGCACCGCCGACGCCACCGCGGCCATGGTCGCCCCCGGCGGTTCGCGAGGGCTGGAACGGCGGGGGTCCAAGTTCCACGTGGCGCTCTGGAGCTGAGGGGCCGCCGCCGTGCCGGCTGCCGCTGTGCCGCTGTGTCGCGTTGCGCAACGCCGGGGGCGGGTGCTACCCCTTGAGGGTTAGACGATCCATTCACCCTGCGAGAAGGAGTAGCAATGACGTTGTCCCGAGACGAAGACAGCTCGCTGAGGCATTGGAGCAGCCGGCTGATCCAGGCGCTGCAGATCCTCGACCTGGAAGTCGACCACGAAAAGATCGTCCAGGTGGCAGAGGAATCGGTCAAAGCCGTCGGGCCGCATGCGGACGCCATCAGTGCGTTCATCGTGGGCTACGCGGCGGGTACTGCGTCCACCAAGGGCCGCAAGGGCACGCAGGAGGCCGTGCACGCCGCATCAAACAAGGTCATCGAGCTCTGCGAACATGGCGAGTCGGGCGGCCCTGACGAGAAAGGCTGGGCCAAGAGGGCCCAGTAGCCCGGCCCGCGAGCACCTTGGAAGCACGCCGGACCTGATGCACAGGGATCACGCCATGCGCGCGGTCCGCAGCCACTGGACATGCTCCGCGGTGGGGCGCAGGGACGGGCATGTTGGTGTTATGTCCACTCGCCGGGGCCGGGGCGGGGCATGTCCGGTGGTGCGGACTGGCCCGGCCCCGGCTGGCGGGTGCCTAGGGTGAGGCCACCCGGGCAGGGGCTGTTGCCGCGCCGTCGGGCGTCTGGTCCAGGCTCGGCTCGAGCCGGACGATGACTGCCTTCGAGACTGGCGTGTTGCTGCCTTCGGCCGTGTGGTTCAGCGGCACCAGCACGTTGGCCTCGGGGTAGTACGCCGCCGCGCAGCCCCGTGCCGTGGGGTACGACAC
>NZ_JBFTZL010000213.1:0-5632 GCF_056406825.1 Arthrobacter sp. P1_A5
GTGCTGCCGATCGAGACGCCGTCGAGGTCGTGGGGGCCGGAGACGTGCGGAATCCGCTTGGCGCCGTGCGACGGCGGACCGTCGTACAGGGAGTCGACGTCGGACAGCAGCACGAGCGCGTCGGCGCGGACCAGGTGAGCCACCAGGGCCGCGAGGCGGTCGTTGTCGCCAAAGCGGATCTCGTGGGTGGCTACGGTGTCGTTTTCGTTGACCACCGGGACAACGCCGAGGTTCAGCAGCCGGTCCAGCGCGCGGAACGCGTTGGTGTGCTGGCTGCGGCGCATGAAGTCATCGGCGGTCAGCAGCACCTGGCTGACGGTAACCCCGTGCGCGCCGAAGGCGTGGGTGTAGCGGGCCATCAGCAGGCCCTGGCCCACACTGGCGGCGGCCTGCTGGGTGGCGAGGTCGCGGGGGCGCTTCTCGAGGCCGAGCGGGGCGAGACCGGCGGCGATCGCACCGGAGGACACCAGGATGATCTCCGCGCCCGCGTTGCGCTTGTGCGCCAGGGCGTCTGCGAGCCCGGTCAGGGCCTCTTCGGAGATCCCGCCCTTGATGGACGTCAGCGAGGACGAGCCGACCTTGACGACGATCCGGCGCGCCCCGGACAGCGCACTGCGGTCCGGGGCGTTGATGGTCTGGGCACCGATGTTTTGGGCACCGATGTTTTGAGCGCTGAGCGGCTGGGACCCGTGCTCGACGACGGTCTTACTCGTCATCGGCTTCGCCCAGTCCACTCTCCTTGAGCGGCTGCCGCGCGCGGCGGCCGCTGACGGATTCGGTCCAGATGCCGGCCTTGCGTTCGGCTTCGAGCTCGGCGCGGGCGGCGGCCTTGGCGTCGCGGCGTTCCTGCTGTTCGTCGCGCTTCTGGCCACGCGTCGGGCGGTCGCCGATGTCGGCGAAGCGCACGTCCGTGCCGCGGGGCGAGGCGAGCAGCTCGGCACCGGCCATCATGGTCGGCTCCCAGTCGAAGACGACGCCGTCGTCCTCGCCGATGACCACCATGTCGCCCGGCTTGGCGCCCTGCTTGAACAGTTCATTTTCGACGCCGAGCTTGGCCAGGCGGTCGGCGAGGTAGCCGATCGCCTCCTCGTTGGTGAAGTCTGTCTGCTTGACCCARCGCACSGGCTTSTCRCCGAGGACGCGGAASAGCGGCTCRAGGTTCTTTTCYTCGCGGCGGATSSTGAARCCGGWCTCGTTGACGGCGCGGGGGCGCAGCACGGGGGCGTGAACCTTCGGCGGGGTCGCGGCGACGGCGTCGCGGGCGGCCTTGACGATTTCGGCCATGGCGAAACCGAGCTGGCGGAGGCCTTCGTGGCTCGTCGCCGAGATTTCGAAGACCTTGTAGCCCCTGGATTCGAGCTCCGGGCGGACGAACTCGGCCATGTCCTTGCCGTCCGGCAGGTCAACCTTGTTCAGGGCCACGAGGCGGGGGCGGTGGTTCAGCGGAACGACCTCGCCGTCGGACCCGCTGTAGCTCATGTCCACAGCGTACTTCTCCAGCTCGGCCTCGATGATGGCGAGGTCGGAGAGCGGATCGCGGTCCGATTCGAGCGTGCCGCAGTCCAGCACGTGCACCAGGGCGGCGCACCGCTCGACGTGGCGCAGGAAGTGGTGGCCCAGGCCCTTGCCCTCGCTGGCGCCCTCGATCAGGCCGGGGACGTCGGCGATGGTGAAGCGGACTTCACCGGCCTGGACGACGCCGAGGTTGGGGATGAGGGTGGTGAAGGGATAGTCCGCGATCTTGGGCCGGGCGGCGGACATGGCGGCGATCAGGCTGGACTTGCCGGCGGAGGGGAAGCCGACGAGGGCGATGTCTGCGATGGACTTCAGTTCCAGGACAACGTCGCTGGRTTCGCCTTCGATGCCGAGCAGCGCGAAGCCCGGCGCGCGGCGCTTCTGGGAGGACAGGGAGGCGTTGCCGAGGCCACCGATGCCGCCGGCGGCGGCGATGTATTCGTCGCCTTCGGCCACGAGGTCGGCGATGACGTCGCCGGACTTGGACTTCACTACGGTGCCAACCGGCACCGGAAGGATCAGGGTTTCGCCGTTTTTGCCGCCGCGCCAGTCGCCCATGCCGGGGCCGCCGTTGGTGGCGTGCCGGTGGGGCGCGTGGTGGTAGTCGAGCAGGGTGGTGGTCTGGGGGTCAACGCGGAGGATGACGTCGCCGCCGTTGCCGYCGTTGCCGCCGTCGGGACCGCCGAGGGGCTTGAACTTCTCGCGGTGGACGGAGACACAGCCGTGACCGCCGGTACCGCCGGATACGTGCAGTACTACCCGGTCTACAAAGCTCGCCACGTGGATCTCCTCAGTGCTGTTCCCCGGACCCCCAAAGGGGCCCAAGATGATTGTAATGCGGTTAAAACACCGGTGGAGCGGACCTAATGGCCCGCCCCACCGATTTAGAACTTATTGTTACTCTGCAGCTGCAGCAGCCACGATGTTCACAACGCGGCGACCACGGCGGGTGCCGAACTCGACAGCACCGGGGGTCAGGGCGAACAGGGTGTCGTCGCCGCCGCGGCCTACGCCGGCGCCCGGGTGGAAGTGGGTGCCGCGCTGGCGGACGATGATCTCGCCTGCGGAAACTACCTGGCCACCGAAGCGCTTGACGCCGAGGTACTGGGCGTTGGAGTCACGACCGTTGCGAGTGGAACTCGCGCCTTTTTTATGTGCCATTTGAAATGCCTGCCTTCAAAAATTCTGGGGAATCTGCTGGAACCTGAACAGTAACGAAGAGTTACTTGATACCGGTGATCTTGACCTTGGTCAGTTCCTGACGGTGGCCCTGACGCTTCTTGTAACCGGTCTTGTTCTTGAACTTCTGGATGACGATCTTCGGACCACGGAGGTCTTCGAGGATCTCAGCCGTAACCGTTACCTTGGCCAGGTCCGCAGCAGCAGACGTGACTTTGTCACCGTCCACCAGGAGCAGTGCGGGCAACTCAAAGGTGCTGCCGGCTCCACCGGGGACGCGGTTCAGGGTAACGAAGTCTCCAACGGAAACCTTCTCTTGGCGGCCGCCTGCGCGGACAATCGCGTACACCACTGGGGAACTCACTTCTCTCGACGTTTATTACTAGATTTGCGTGCGGAACCAGGGGCCAAATTGTTTGGACCGGCTCACGCTGTGCCTCAACGCCGGTGGATTCCCCAGGGGAACCCATGAGCTACCCCCGGAACAAATCCATTTGGAATTCCAAGTGGACTGTTCTCAGGGTCATAACCCAAGTGTTGGCGTAAGCACCGAAGATCTAGAATACGCTAATTTTGCCTTCGGCCGCAAATGAGGCTGGTTCCGGCGGGTAGTCCGTGATAGGCGCCACAGCGTCTTGATGCAAAGTCCCCGCCAATGTTCTTGGCCGGGATCTTGACCATCCTGAGCTGTGTTGCCGCAACGACTTCCGGAACCGTGCCCCACCATCGTACCGGTAGTCCGGACCAGCTCGCGTCAGGCGTACAGCCGCGGCGCGTCGAAGAAGTCCACTTCGTAGCGCGATGACTGCCGGAAGGCCAGGGCCATGGCCTCCCGCTCGCTCTCCGATGCCCGCCCGGCCGCCGTGTCCGTGTACGCGATGGCCTGCCGGGTCGCGGCGGCGAAGTCCTCGTCGGCGTAGGTCCGCAGCCAGCCGGCGTAGGGGTGCTCCCCGGGGGCGCCGCCGGCCAGGAACTCCCGGTGCAGCCTGGAACCGACCTCGGCGTAGAGCCAGAAGCAGGGCAGCGCCGCCGCCACGAGGACGCCATAGCTGCCGGAGACCGAGGCGGCCAGCAGGTGGTCCACATACGCTTTCGTGACCGGGCCCAGGGTGGAGTCCGTGGGGCGGGCGCTAAGCCAGGACCGGTGCAGCTCGGATTCGACTTCCAGGCAGGTCTGCGCCGAACGGGCCCAGAACAACTGCTCGGCCTCGGTGGGGGCAATCGCCGCGGCCCGGGCCAGGACCCGGGAGTAGCCGTTGAGGTAGATGGCGTCCTGGGCGAGGTAGTACGCGAACTCGTGCTCGGGCAAGGTGCCGTCGGCCAGTCCGCGGACGAAGTCCAGGGCGTAGATCGCCTCAAGATCGCCCGCGGCTCCTGCGCGCAGGGCTGCGGCGAACTCCCCCGCCGCCGGACCGTGCCCGGCCGGGCGGTGCTGGCCGCGCTGGCCGTCTTTGAGGGCCTGCCCGCCCTGCAGGTGCTGGAGGTGGTGGAAGTGGTGGACCGGGCCGTTGCCGGTGCCGACGTCCAGGGCCGAGGCTTCTCGGAGCGCGCCCAGCAGCCACGGTTTGACTTCGCGCAGCGCCGCTTCCCAGTCCCCCACCCGGGCCTGCACGGTGGCCATAGCCGAGGACAGGGAGCAGCCGGTGCCGTGGCTGTTGCGCGTCGCGATCCGCTCCCCCGGCACCACCACCGTTTCCTGGCCGAGCAGGCCGCCGGTGTTGACCAGTGCGTCCGGGCAGCCGTCCGTGTCGCCGTTGCCGGCGGCGTGGCCGTCGGCGCCGGCGCCGTGGGCATGCCCGCCCCCCGGCCCGCCGCCCTGGAGGTGTCCGCCCTTAACCAGGACAGTGGTGCCGGTCAGGGCGGCCAGCCGCTTGCCCTGCGCCAGGGCCTCGGACCAGTCGGCCACGACGGGCTCCTTGAGCAGGATGGCGAGTTCGGCGAGGTTGGGCGTGATGAGGTCCGCCAGCGGCAGGAGGCCCTGCAGGGCGGCCTCGGCGGATTCCTGCAGGAGCCGGTCCCCGCTGGTGGCGACCATCACCGGGTCCAGGACCACGACGGCGGGGCGCACCTTTTCCAGCCAGACGCGGACGGCTTCGATCACGGCGGCGTCACCGAGCATGCCGATCTTGACGGCGTCGATGCCGATGTCGTCGCTGATGGCGTCCAGCTGCGCCGTGAGGAACGCCGCCGGGGGAACGTGGACGGCGCGCACGCCCTGGGTGTTCTGCGCTGTCAGGGCGGTGATGGCGGCCATGCCGTAGCCGCCGTTCGCCGCGATGCTCTTCAGGTCGGCCTGGATTCCGGCCCCGCCGGAGGGATCGGAGCCGGCGATGGCCAGCACACGGGGAATGCGCGGCGGGGCCGGCAGAGACTCGCTGTGCAGAAAATTGAGCGGGAGGAACTCGGACGGATTCGGTCTCGCGGACAAGGCAGACATCCCTTCGCCGGTGCTAACCGGACAGGTTCAACGGGTCTGGATCTCAGCCGGCCCGATGCCCGGCACCCCGTGTCAGTGTTCCAGCCTAGCCGCTGYCACCCTGCGGACCCGTTAACGCACGAGCGGGCCCGGGCCTGGGCGGACGTATGTTACGTCTGCCCCGACCCGGACCCGCAACCCGACCAGTCGAAATAATGACCGGACGGGGACGTGGTCAGTCGCGGAGGACTACAGCTCCGACGCCGGCACGCCGACGCCGAGGATGATCGGCTCGTTGCCGGCCGGGAGGGACGCAGGCCTG
The DNA here is from genome assembly GCF_056406825.1 of Arthrobacter sp. P1_A5. Taxonomy (NCBI): domain Bacteria; kingdom Bacillati; phylum Actinomycetota; class Actinomycetes; order Micrococcales; family Micrococcaceae; genus Arthrobacter; species Arthrobacter sp. P1_A5. The sequence continues at coordinate 5,433 of NZ_JBFTZL010000213.1, forward strand.
GCCGCAGCGGGAGCCTTGGCCTCGTGGACCGATCCGGCCGCGGCCGGCCGGGTTGCCTCTCGGTGCTCCACGGAGGTTTCGTTGGCTGCGCCCTGGGCGCGGCTGGCACTCCGGTTGCGGCGTGCGCGGCGGCCGCGCAGCGTCGTGGTGTCAGCTGTGCGTGACGCCGGCGCCTCCGCAGCGCGGACGGCCGCCGGCGC
>NZ_JBFTZL010000214.1:0-5555 GCF_056406825.1 Arthrobacter sp. P1_A5
CCTCAAGGGCGAGGTAGAGTACCCGGGCAGCGCCGTCGAATCCGCGGTGGCCCGCCTGCACCGCGCCCCCGTCATCCCGGACACCGTGCCTGAGGAGTGGGCCCGGCTTATCCAGGCCATGACCGTCCTGGACCCGTTGGACCGCCCCGCGGCCGCCGAACTCGAGGCAGCCTTCCGCGTTGCCCTCGTTTCCCCCGGATCGCTGCCGGGGCCCGTCACAACGGAACCCACCCGGGTCCTCCCGGCCCCGCCGGCAAGGCGGCCCCGCCCTCCCCGGCCCGGAGCCACAGCGGCTGCAGCTGCGGGAACCCGACCCCTGAACTTGCTGGACCCGGATGCCCTGCCGCTGCGGCCGCGCCGCCGCCGCTCCCTGTCGCGTGGGGCCGCATGGTTCCTCCGGACCAGGCCCCGCACCCGCGTCGCCCTGCTGCTCGCGGTGCTGGCAGTCCTTGCCGTCGTGGCGACGATCGCGGTGGCTCTGTCCGCCCCCGCGGCGCCCGACGTCGTCCCCTACCCCACCGTCACGGGACCGCTCGGCGATCACCTGAGGGAACTGCAGAAGGGCGTGGAACCATGAGCGATTCGCGAACGGCCGGGCGAGACCGCGGCCGGGTGAGGTATCGGGTGTCCGCAAGCCTCCTCGCCGGGCTGCTGGCCGCCGGGGTTTTGGCCGGCTGCGGCTCCCCCGCCCCCGAACTGGGCAGCGGCGCGGCCCGGCAACTTCAATCCGAAGTCTTGGCTGTCAGCGAGGCTGCAGCCGCCCACGACCCGGAGGGTTCCCTGAAGCACCTTGACGAGCTGCTGACCCGGCTGGATGCCGTCGCCGCGAGCGGCGAGGTGTCCTTCAGACGCCACCAGAGCATCAAGTCATCGATTGACGCCGTCCGGGCGGACCTTACCGCGCAGCAGGCGGCCGAGGTGGCCCGGAAGGCTGCAGAAAAAGCAGCGGCTGACAAGGCGGYAGCCGACAAAGCAGCGGCTGAACAGGCTGCCGCGGCCCAGGCAGCAGCCCAGGTCGCTGCCGCGCGGACCGCCCCGGCCCCGGCCCTCGCCCCGGCCCCGGCCCCGGCCCCGGCCGGAAAGGGGAAGTCGAAGGACAAAGGGAAGGGTAAGGGCTAAGGCGCGCCGATTACCCTGCTGCCGCGCCGGATTCCGCACCGCATGAGGCCGCAACGCGCGCCGAGCCAGCCGCAGACAGAACGTGGCGCCTCCGCCATCACTATCGTCAGCCTGCTTACCATTTCAGCGGAAGCCCGGTAGCGTGGAGGAACGGCTTTATGCCGGTCAACGACAAGAATCGCGGACTGCGGTCCGCCAATCGAAGGAGTGACGCCTGCATGGCAACAGTTCAGGAATCCATCGAAGTCAATGTTCCGCTAAGCCAGGCCTACAACCAGTGGACGCAATTCGAGGAATTTCCGCACTTCATGAGCGGCGTGGAATCGGTTAATCAGCTGGACGACACCACTGTGCATTTCAAGACCAGCATCGGTGGAGTCCGGCGTGAGTACGATGCGCGGATCACCGCGCAGGAACCGGACCAGCGCGTGTCGTGGGAGAGCCTTGATGAACCACGGAACGCCGGTACCGTCTGGTTCGATGATCTCGGCGAGGCCGCAACGAAGGTGAACGTCGAGCTGACCTGGGAGCCGGACTCGGCGGCGGAAAAGATTGGCGCGGCCATCGGCCTTGACTCCCGTCAGGTTGCCGCCGACCTGAAGAAATTCAAGCAGTTTATCGAAGAACGCGGGGCCGAGACGGGCGGATGGCGCGGACGCGTGGACGGAGTCGCCCCGGGCGCCACCACCGCCGTGCCGCTCCAAGAAGAAGTGGGATATGGCGCGGAACCTGCCTTCGAGCGCGTGGACGCCGATCCCGACCTCGCCCCCGAGCCGCCTCTCGGCCACGACCAGCCGCGCTGACCGGACGTTCGCACTGATCTGGCTGGTTTGTTTACTCCGCCGGACTGACAGCGGAACGCCCCGCCTCCCTTTCGGGAGGCGGGGCGTTCTGCGTGGCGACCTGCCGCGCTGCCGGAGCGTTGAGGCTGGGACTACTTGGTCAGCGTCGCAAGCACTTCGCTGAACTTCGCCGAGGGGCGCATGACCGCTGCGACCTTGGCCGCATCCGGCCGGTAGTACCCGCCAAGGTCCACCGGGGAACCCTGGACGGCCAGGAGTTCGCCGGTGATGGTGTCCTCATTGGAGTTCAGCGCGTCAGAAACGGCGGCGAAGGCCGCGGCGAGCTCGGCGTCGTCGTTCTGGCTGGCCAGTTCCTGGGCCCAGAACTTGGCCAGGTAGAAGTGGCTGCCGCGGTTGTCCAACTCGCCGGCCTTGCGCTTCGGGGACTTGTCCTCCAGCAGGAACGTGCCTGTGGCGCGGTCCAGGGTGTCGGCCAGGACCTGGGCGCGGGCGTTGCCGGTGCTGGTGGCGAGGTGCTCGAAGCTGACGGCCAGTGCGAGGAATTCACCCAGGCTGTCCCAGCGCAGGTGGTTTTCCTTCAGCAACTGCTGGACGTGCTTCGGGGCGGATCCGCCGGCGCCGGTCTCGAACAGGCCCCCACCGTTGATCAGTGGCACCACGGAAAGCATCTTGGCGCTGGTGCCCAGTTCCAGGATCGGGAAGAGGTCGGTGAGGTAGTCGCGGAGCACGTTGCCGGTCACCGAGATGGTGTCCTCGCCCTTGCGGAGGCGTTCCACCGTGAAGGCCGTGGCCTCATCCGGGGACATGATGGCGATTTCCAGGCCCTCGGTGTCGTGGTCCTTGAGGTATTCCTCCACCTTGGCGATCATCCGGGCGTCGTGCGCGCGGCCCTTGTCCAGCCAGAAGACGGCGGGCGTGGCGGAGGCGCGGGCGCGGGTGACGGCCAGCTTCACCCAGTCGCGGATCGGCACGTCCTTCGTCTGGCAGGCGCGCCAGATGTCGCCCGGGGCGACCTTGTGCTCGATCAGCACGGTCCCGGCGTCGTCAACGATCTGGACGGTGCCGGCGGACTGGATCTCGAACGTCTTGTCGTGGCTGCCGTATTCCTCGGCGGCCTGGGCCATGAGGCCGACGTTCGGGACGGTGCCCATGGTGGTGGGATCAAAGGCCCCGTGGGCGCGGCAGTCATCAACCACGACCTGGTAGATGCCGGCGTAGCTGCTGTCCGGGAGGACGGCGAGCGTATCGGCTTCCTGGCCGTCGCGGCCCCACATGTGGCCCGAGCTGCGGATCATGGCCGGCATCGAGGCGTCGACAATGACGTCGGAGGGCACGTGCAGGTTGGTGATGCCCTTGTCGGAATCGACCATCGCGAGTTCGGGGCCCTCGTTGAGGCCCTTTTCGATGGCTGCCTGGACGTCGCCGCGGATCTCCTCCGGCAGGTCCTCGAGGCCGTTGAGGATGGAGGCAAGGCCGTTGTTGGGGCTCAGGCCGGCGGCGGCGATCTGCTCACCGTAGGTGGCGAAGAGGTCCGCGAAGTAGGCCTTGACGACGTGCCCGAAGATGATGGGGTCCGAGACCTTCATCATGGTGGCCTTGAGGTGGGCTGAGAACAGCACGCCCTCGTTCTTGGCCCGGACAACCTGGGCTGCGAGGAACTCATCCAGGGCCGCGGCACGCATCACGGTGCCGTCGATGACCTCGCCGGCCAGGACCGGGAAGGCACGCTTGAGGACCTTGACGGTGCCGTCTTCCTTGACGAGCTGGATCTTGATGTTGGTGTCGGCCTCGATCACCACGGACAGCTCGTTCGAGCGGAAGTCGTCGGCGTCCATGTGGGCCACGTTGGTCTTGGACTCCGGCGTCCAGGCGCCCATGCTGTGCGGGTTCTGGCGGGCGTAGTTCTTGACCGAGAGCGGGGCGCGGCGGTCCGAGTTGCCTTCGCGCAGGACCGGGTTCACAGCGGAGCCCTTGATCTTGTCGTAGCGGGACCGGATGTCCGTTTCCTCGTCCGAGGAGGGGTTGTCCGGGTAGTCCGGCAGCGCGTAGCCGTGGCCCTGGAGTTCGGCGATGGCGGCCTTCAGCTGGGGCACGGAGGCGCTGATGTTGGGCAGCTTGATGATGTTGGCTTCGGGCGTCTTGGCGAGGGCACCAAGCTCGGCCAGGGCGTCGCTGACGCGCTGCTCTTCGGTGAGGTAGTCGCCGAACACGGCGATGATGCGGCCGGCCAGCGAGATGTCGCGGGTCTCCACTTCCACACCGGCCGTCGAGGCGAACGCCTCAATGATCGGCAAGAACGAATAGGTGGCCAGCATCGGCGCTTCGTCGGTGTGGGTATAGATAATCTTTGCCATTGCGCGGGCGTCTCCCTGAAGGTCTGGGTATTTCCGGAATCTTGTGTTATCTCAACACCCCTAACTTACCCGAGGTGCCCCCGTTGACGCCTACCGGCGTCGTGCGCGGACGGATGAGTGACGTCCCGACACGGCATAACAAAAATTGACAAGCTACTTTACAGATTAGTCAAATTGCCGTAGTTTCAGTCCATCCAGCGGCCGCCAACAGCGGCCGCCCCGCTTTCCACCGGTTAGGACACCCATGAGAACACCCAAGACTCTGGCCACCAGCCTGCTGACTCTTTCGGCCGCCGCGCTGCTGGCCCTGAGTGCCGCGGGGGCGGCCACGGCCTCCCCCGCACCGGCCAAGGCACCGGTTTCCACCTCCGATGTCGCCAGCCACACCGTCACCGAGACGGGCGCGGCCGAGTACTGGACCGCGGAACGCATGCGCAGCGCCGTCCCCGGCGACGTCCTGGCCGACAGGGCCATGAAGCGCAACGGCAAGGCCACTGCGGCCAGGGGCCCGGCGGAAACGGGCGCGCCGAGCAAGGTCGAGGCCGCGGCTCCCAAGCTGCAATCCCAGACGCTCCAGACCAAGACCAATGCGAGCGAAACCCCCGTCCCGCACATCGGCAAGGTCTTCTTCACCCTCGGCGGGACGAACTACGTCTGCTCCGGCAACTCGGTCTCCTCCGGCAACAAGAGCACGGTCTCCACGGCCGGACACTGCGTGAATGAGGGCCCGGGCGCCTTCGCCACCAAGTTCACGTTCGTCCCGGCGTACCTGAACGGCGCGGCCCCCTACGGCAAGTGGACGGCCAAGGCCCTCTACGCCCCCACCCAGTGGAGCTCCTCGGGTGACATGACCTACGACACTGGCTTCGCCGTCATGTCCACGCTCAACGGCCAGTACCTGAGCGACGTCGTCGGCGGCTCGGGGCTGCAGTTCAACGCCGCCCGCGGCCTGAGCTACAAGTCATTCGGCTACCCCGCCGCAGCGCCCTTCAACGGTGAATCCCTCAAGAGCTGCTCCGGCACCGCCACGAACGATCCCTACAACCCGCAGTTCAACACCCAGGGGATCCCCTGCAACATGACCGGCGGTTCCTCAGGCGGTCCGTGGTTCATCGGCACCAGCGCCGCCGGCTACCAGAACTCCATCAACAGCTACGGCTACGGCAGCAAGTCCACCACGATGTACGGCCCGTACTGGGGCAGCGTGATCCAGCAGGCCTACACCACGGCGGCCGCTTCCTGACCTGAGGGCACGGGCACCGTTCGCGCGGGGCCGGGC
>NZ_JBFTZL010000215.1:0-5544 GCF_056406825.1 Arthrobacter sp. P1_A5
CGCTGAAGCATTCGGCCGCGAGCGGGCATTTCTGCGCGCCGAGGCACTCCATGGAGGTGACCGAGACCTGGCGCCAGGCCCGGTCCGTGACGCCCGGCATGAGCTCGTCGCGGTCCCCCGTGGTGGTCTCCTCGGCCCATTCGCGCAGGCGGACGACTTCCTTGCCCAGCTGGGAGGACGGCCCGCCAAGTGCGGCGGCGAAATGCGGCACGCTGGTGTCCTCGCCCAGGGAAAACAGCTGTCCCTCGGAAGGTTCTTCGGACGGGAAGCCGCCCTCGAGTTTGTGCCGGCAGACGTAGTTGGACCGGCCCTTGACCAGGGCGACCTTGACGGGCCTCTCCAGGGCAGGGGTGATGGTCTTGAGCAGCCTGGGCAGGTCCCGGCCCACAATCTGCGTCTGCAGCGCCAGGGTGGCGGTGGAGACCAGGGTGGGTTTGTTGCTGGTCAGCGAATGCGCGATCAGCGGAATCAGGTAGGCCAGCGACTTGCCGGTGCCGGTGCCGGCCTGGACCAGCAGGTGATCGCCGCTGTCTATCGCGCGCGCCACCTGCCGGGCCATTTCGTGCTGGCCATCGCGGCTCTGCCCGCCCATGCCGGACACGGCGCGGTCGAGCAGCTTGACAACAAAATCCTCGCCGGCCGCGCCGGCAACTGAACCGGCGCCGGTGTCAGTTTCGGCCGGCTCAGCATCAGCTGAATCGGCGTCAGCTGGTTCGGCGTCGGTCCTGGTCACCGCAGCCTCAGTCATTGCTGATGAAGGGATCCAGTTCGGCGGCGAGTCCTTCACGCACCATCACCACGGCACGGGTCCCGGTTTCCTCGTGGTCGAGGCTGAGGATCTCGGCGTCGCTCTCGTGGAGCTTGCTGATCAGATCCCCGCGGTTGTACGGGATGAGCAGTTCAAGCTTCACGCTGGGCCGCGGAATGCCGTCGCTGATGGCCTTGAGCAGTTCCGGAATGCCTTCGCCGGTGCGGGCCGAGACCACCACGTGGCGCGGCTCGCGCTGCTTGAGCCGTTCGACCACGAACGGGTCAGCGGCGTCGGCCTTGTTCAGGACAATGATTTCCGGAACCTTGCGCGCGTCGACTTCGCTGAAGACCGTCCGGACAGCGGCGATCTGGCCCTCCGGATCCGGGTGCGAGACGTCCACGACATGCAGGATCAGGTCAGAGTCGGCGACCTCTTCCAGCGTGGAGCGGAATGCCTCCACGAGCTGGGTGGGCAGGGACCGGACAAAGCCCACGGTGTCGGCCAGGGTGTATCCCAGCCCGTCAGCGGTTTCGGCCTTGCGGACGGTGGGGTCCAGGGTGGCGAACAGGGCGTTTTCCACCAGCACCCCCGCGTCGGTCAGCCGGTTCAGCAGCGAGGACTTCCCGGCGTTGGTGTACCCGGCGATCGCGACAGAGGGCACGGCATTACGACGGCGGTTGGCGCGCTTCGTTTCCCGGGCAGGCTTCATGGCGGCGATTTCGCGCCGCAGCTTGGCCATCCGGGTGCGGATCCGACGGCGGTCCAGTTCGATCTTGGTCTCACCGGGACCACGCGAGCCCATGCCGGCACCGGCGCCGCCCACCTGGCCACCGGCCTGGCGGGACATCGATTCACCCCAGCCGCGCAGGCGCGGGAGCAGGTATTCGAGCTGGGCGAGCTCCACCTGGGCCTTGCCTTCACGGCTCTTGGCGTGCTGGGCGAAGATGTCCAGGATCAGCGCTGTCCGGTCAATGACCTTGACCTTGACGATGTCCTCCAGCCCGCGCCGCTGGGAGGGGGCCAGTTCGGCGTCGACGACGACGGTGTCGGCGCCGGTGGACATCACGATGGCTTTCAGCTCCTGTGCCTTGCCGGAGCCGAGGAAAGTCCCAGGATCGGGCTTGGCGCGCCGCTGGACGAGCCCGTCGAGGACCTCGGAGCCGGCCGTCTCGGCGAGGGCGGCAAGTTCGCGCAGGGAGTTCTCGGCGTCCGCGAGGGTGCCCTCGGTCCAGAGGCCGGCCAGGACGACGCGCTCAAGGCGCAACTGCCGGTATTCGACCTCGGTGACGTCTTCGAGCTCGGTGGACAGGCCGGCCTTGCGGCGCAGTGCGTGCCGTTCCTCAAGGTCCTGCTGGTCGCCGTCGAAGTTGGTGTACACCTCGTCCAGGCGGGAGATGGCCTGCGCCTTGCCGAGCACCGACGCCGGGCTGCTGGTACCAGCACCGGTGGCGGTGCCATGGCTGGTGCCGGAGCCGCCGCGGCCTGGGGCGGGGGTGTCCTTGGAAAGGATCCGGTCGATTACAGCTTGAATCTCTTCAGGGCTCATGTCCTGGGCTGCTGAATCGGGTCCGGTGTTGGGGTGGCTGGTCATGGTCTCCTTWAAAGGTTCGGCACTTTCAGAATAGTGCCGATTGTTGCTCTGTGGGGCGGTATTCGCGCTGGGCTGACGGCGGGGGGTCATGCGGGCCTCCTGGAATGCCCGCGGCAACGGCGCCGGGGCGGGGCTGGCTCTGTGCAGAGCGGTGGCTGGGTGATGGTAGAGGCGGCTAAGGCGCCTGGCTACGGGGACACTGGCTGTGTGGGCGGTGCCGGTGCCGGTGCAAAACACGGTGACGTGGGTGCCTCCGCCACGCCGGGCCTGGGAGCGGGCCAGGGAGCACAGTGCCAGCAAAAACGGTGCCAGCAAAACTCCGTGCCTGGGACATGGCTGGATTCCAAGTGGTGCGGGCGCCCGCGGGTGAGAAAACTCACCCCTGCGATGGCGCACTCAGCGGAAGGCGTTTACCTGCGTCGCTACGGAGTCCCCCGGCGTCCCTGACAAGGACGGGACGGGACCCGTGCCGGCTACTTGGAGATCAAGATCATGTTTTGTAGCGTAGCAGACGCCGGCGCTGCCACCCGGTTTCCCATACGGGCTGGCCGCGAACTAATCTGGCCCATTATGGAGTCTGCACACTATTTCAGCGCCCAGCCGGCCGGGCCATTTACCCGCAAGCCGCTCACCGTGGATCTTGCCGGTGAGACGCGCCGGCTGCAGACGTCCTCGGGGATCTTCAGCCCGGACGGGATCGACAAGGGAACGGCCGTGCTGCTGGCCGATGTCCCGGCGCCGTCGCCGCAGGGCAACCTGCTGGATATCGGCTGCGGCTGGGGACCGATCGCCCTGACCATGGCCCTGCGGGCACCGCACGCCCAGGTCTACGCGGTGGACGTGAACGAACGCTGCGTGACCCTGACCAATGAAAACGCCGGGCTGCTGGGGCTGCACAACGTATCCGCCAGCACGCCGGACGCCGTGGACCCCGACCTGCGCTTTGACACCATCTGGTCCAACCCGCCGATCAGGATCGGCAAGGATGAGCTTCATGCCCTCCTGCGCCTGTGGATTCCCAGGCTGGCGCCGGGCGGATCGGCCTGGCTCGTCGTCCAAAAGAACCTCGGCTCGGACTCGTTGCAGCGCTGGCTCTCGGCGGAGCTCGACGCCAGCTTCAGCGTGACCCGGGAGAGCACGTCGAAGTCGTTCCGGATCCTTCGAATCAGGAAAGCGTCCCGCTAGCGACGATCACGGCCGGGCCGCTGAGTTCGACGTGTTCGTGCCCCTCCGGGCCCAGGAAGAATTTCACGCCGACGACGCCGCCGGGGACGTGGACGTTCCATGCGTCCGGTGCGCCCTGCCCGGCCCAGTGGCGAATCGCGACGGCGGCGGCGCAGGCGCCCGTGCCGCATGACTGGGTCTCCCCCACTCCGCGCTCGTGGACCCGCATGGTGATGGTGCCGGTGCCGTCGTGGACCAGTGGTTCGGAGGGCACAACGAATTCGACGTTGGTGCCGTGCGGAGGCGTCGGGTCCACCCGGGGGGCAGTGAACAGCTGCGTGGCCTGCAGTTCGGCTGTTTCGGCCAGGGCCACGACGGTGTGCGGGTTGCCCATGCTGACGGAGAGGGCGGGCCGCGCGACTTCGAGCCCGTCGGCGCTGACCAGCGAGTCCATGGCCCGCGCGGTCGCCTCGCCCGGGAAAATGAATTCCCAAGGGCCCATGTCGACGGCGTAGCCCGCAGCCGTCCGGACGATCGTCTTGGCACCGCCCCGGGTTCCAATGACGAGCGATTCGCCGGCCGGCAGGTCTACGAGGCCTTCGGCGATGAGGAAGTGCACAAAGACGCGGACCCCGTTCCCGCACATCTCAGAGAGCGAGCCGTCGCCGTTGCGGTAGTCCATGAACCACTCGGCATCGGGGTGCGCGGTCAGCAATTGCTGCCCCTCGGGCAGGAGCCGGGAAGGCACGGCCCGGATCAGGCCGTCGCCGCCGATGCCACGGTGCCGGTCACAGAGCGCCGCGACGTGCTCCGGGCTCAACTCGAGCGCGCCGTTGGGGTCCGAGATCAGGACAAAGTCGTTGCCCGTTCCGTGGCCTTTGGAAAACTTCAGGCCGCTCAGCGGGGCGGTATCGCCGGCAGTACGGTCAGCGGCTACGGCTTGGGATTCGTCCATGCTCCAAGGTTACCGTTCCGCCCGGACCGCTCCGGCACCGTGGCCCAAGCGCTACGCCGGAGGCAGAACCGGCGTCGCCCGGCAGAGGCCGGCGGCCTTGGCCACGAGGTCAGGACCGTGCCAGCCCAGCCAGGTGACCCGGGGATCCGCACGGAACCAGGTCAGCTGGCGTCGCGCGAACTGCCGGGTGGCGATGATGGTTTCGTCCGCGGCCTGCTCCACGCTGGAGGCACCGTCGAGCACCCGGAGGAACTGGGCGTAGCCGAGGGCCCGCGGCGCGGTCCGGCCGTTGCGGAGCCCTGCGGCGTCCAGCCGGCGGACTTCGTCCAGGAGCCCCCGGTCCACCATCGCGTGGACCCGGTCAGCCAGGCGCTGCCGGAGCAGTTCCCGGTCCACCTCGAGTCCGATCTGGACGGCAGGCTGGAAGTATTGGCGGGCCGGCATGAAGGAGCTGAATGGCCGCCCGGTGAGCTCGAAGACTTCCAGGGCGCGGATGATCCTGCGCTCATCGCCGAGCCTGCCCGCGGAGACGGGGTCCACTGCCTCGAGCCGTTGCCGCAGGGGCGCGGGTCCTGCGGTAGCCAGTTCCGCCTCGAGCCGGCCGCGGATGTCCGGATCCGTGCCGGGGAATTCCAGGACGTCGAGGGCGGCGCGGACGTAGAGTCCGGAGCCGCCGGCCAGGATGGCCCGCTTACCCCGGCCGTGGATGTCGGCGATCAACGCCCGGGCCTGCTGCTGGAAGTCCGAGACGCTCGCTTCCTCGGTCACGTCCAGAATGTCCAGCAGGTGATGCGGCACACCGCGGCGCTCCGCCTCGGTGATCTTGGCGGTGCCGATATCCATGCCGCGGTAGAACTGCATCGAGTCGGCGTTGATGACTTCCCCGTCGAGTTCGAGGGCGAGGGAGACGGCCAGGTCTGATTTGCCGGATCCCGTCGGCCCGACGACGGCGATCACCGGCGGAGTAGCTGGCCGTGCCCCCTGCGCCGCCGCATTTTGGGCAGCGTCCCGCTGGGCCGTGTCCTGCTGGGCAGCGGCCTGGGCTGTGGCCTCGACCGCCGTGGCCTGGGCTGTGGCCCGGGC
>NZ_JBFTZL010000216.1:0-5532 GCF_056406825.1 Arthrobacter sp. P1_A5
GTCCCGGGCCTGCCCGCCGCAACGAGGGACATGTCCAGCCGTGCGGACCACGGAAGAGCATGTCCCGGGCCTGCCCGCCGCAACGAGGGACATGTCCAGCTTCGGCAGCGAGGACTGGACATAATGCCACTATGTCCAATGGCCACGACCAAGGAGGGGCATGTCCGGGTCTGCCCGCCGCAACGAGGGACATGTCCAGCCGTGCGGACCACGGAAGAGCATGTCCCGGGGCGGCGTGCACAATTTATCCAAGCAACCAGAATTCCAAGAAGGTCGCCGCCAAACTCGGAATCGTGGAGACGGCATGTGCCGAGAACACCGTGAGTCACTGGACATTTCAACGCCCTGGCACCCAACAACGCCGCTGGTGATGACTGTGGGACCCGATTCACGCCGCTCGCCCGGGCGCAGGTTGCGGCAAACGCCGTATAGCCGGACGTGATCACCTGACCCGACAATCTGCAAGGATGGGATCATGTCAGCTCATTACGATGTCGTAATTGTCGGCGGCGGGATCGCCGGCCTGTCCCTTGCCTCCGCCTTGGCCGGGCACTGCAGCGTGGCCCTGATCGAAGCCGAGCAGACCCTGGCGTACCACACCTCGGCCCGCTCGGCCCGGCAACTGATTCCCAGCTACGGCCCGCCTGTGGTTCAGGAGCTCACCGTCCGGACGCTCGACCTCATCGCGGCCCAGGACGCCGAACGTCCGGAACCGGTGCTCACCCCGCGCAGCTTCATGCTGATCGGGGACGACGCCACCGTCCGGGCGGAGGCAAGCGGACACATGCAGCGGATCACCCACGCCGAGGCACTGGACCTGTGCCCGGCCCTGGTCCCGGATTCGTTCAGCGCCGCCGGGCTGGACACCGGATCCTTCGCCTGCAACGCCCCCGTGCTGCTCGAGGACCACCGGCGGCTCGCCGTGGCCGGCGGCGTGGACATCATTACCGGCGCCAGGGTCCATTCGGCTCAGCGCCTGGGCACCGGCTGGGAACTGGGCGCCGGGCAGGAAGGCTTCCAGTCCGCCGTCGTGGTTAACGCCGCCGGTGCCTGGGCCGACGAGCTCGCCGTCCTCAGCGGCGTCGAGAAGCTGGGCCTGCAGCCGTACCGGCGCACCGCGGCGATCGTCGACGTCGATAATCCGCTCCCGGAAGCCTGCCCGATGGTGGCGGCGGCCGATGACAGCTTCTACTTCCGGCCCGATAACGGCCAGGTCCTGATCTCACCCGCGGAGCACGTGCCGAGCGGACCCGAGGACGCCCGGCCCTATCCCGGCGACGTCGAACGGGTCATCGCCCGGCTCAACGAGATCACGACGCTCGGGATCCGGAACGTCCGCACCGCCTGGACGGGGCTGCGGACGGAGGCGGCCGACGGCGTCCCGGTGGTGGGGTTCGACGCCGAGGCCACCGGATTCTTCTGGCTCGCCGGTCAGGGCGGGTACGGATTCCAGACATCATCCGGCGTCGCGGAACTGGCCGCCGGACTGATCCTCGCCGGCCAGGGCTCCGCCCCGGCCCTGACCCCGGGTGTCTCCCCGGCTATGTCTCCGTCCACCGAGGCCAGTCCGGCATCCCGGACAGCGGAGGCGCTGGCCGCGACCCGCTGGTCCATCCGGCGCTGAAGAATGGATCCATGAGCACCCTCATCACCAATATCGCCGAACTGATGACCCAGGACGCGGAACACCGCGTCCTCCGTGACGCGGCGGTGGTGATCGAGGGGGAGCGGATTTCCTGGCTCGGGCCCGCGGCCGACGCCCCGGCCGCGGACGAACGGGTGGATGCCGGTGGCCGGGCGCTCCTGCCGGGCTGGGTCGACTCCCACACGCACCTGATCTTCGCGGGGGACCGCACTGCCGAGTTCGAGGCCCGGATGGCGGGAGAGAGCTACAGCGCCGGCGGGATCGCCGTCACCACTGGCGCCACCCGGAGCACGAGCGACTTCGACCTGACCCGGCTCGCGATGGGCCGCGTCGCGGAGGCCGTGTCGCAGGGCACCACCTACCTGGAGACCAAAACCGGCTACGGCCTGGACCTCGAGAACGAGGCCCGCAGCGCCCGCATCGCCTCGACCGTGGCGGACGAGGTGACCTACCTGGGGGCGCACCTTGTGCCCGCCGGGATGGACGCGGAGGAATACACGGAGCTGGTCTGCGGGCCGATGCTCACCGCAGTCCGGCCCTACGTCCGCTGGGCCGACGTCTTTTGCGAGCAGGGCGCGTTCAACGAGGACCAGTCCCGCCGGGTGCTCCTGGCCTGCAAGGCCGCCGGGCTGGGACTGCGCGTCCACGGCAACCAGCTCGGCGAGGGCCCCGGAGTCCGGCTGGCGGTGGAAGTCGGCGCCGCCAGCGTGGACCACGTGAACTACCTGTCGGCCGCGGACGTCGACGCCCTCGCCGCGAGCTGGTCCGGCTGGGACGCCGCCGGCGGCAGCGGCACCCCTGGATCCGGGCAGCGCGGCACGGTTGCCACCTGCCTGCCGGCCTGCGATCTTTCCACCCGGCAGCCGCTGGCCCCCGGCCGGGAGCTGCTCGACGCCGGTGTGCAGCTGGCGCTGGCCTCCAACTGCAACCCCGGCACGTCCTACACCAGCTCCATGGCGTTCTGCGTCACCACCGCCGTGCTGCAGATGCGGCTCAGCGTCCACGAGGCGGTGCGCGCCGCGACCTACGGCGGCGCGCTGGCCCTGGGCCGGGAGTCCGGGAACGACGCCGACGGCGCACGCGCGGTGGGCTCGATCGCCGTCGGGCACCGCGCGGACCTGCACCTGCTCAACGCCCCTTCCGCCACGCACCTGGCCTACCGGCCCGGCATCCCCCTGACGCACGCGGTGTGGCGCGCCGGTGTAGCGCAGCCGGTCCGTTAGCCCTAGAACATCATGGGCGGTGCGTCGAGGACGGTCTCGTCCACGCGCCTCTTCTCCCACTGCGTGAAGGGCTTGTCGAGCTCGTACTTGCCGTGCGAGGTGCGCAGTAGGGTTCGGACCTCGGCGTTCTCGGGGTTGTTCAGGGACTCGAAATATTCCACCGACCAGTGGAACCAGCGCATGCAGAACAGCCGCATGGTCAATCCGTGCGTCACGAACAGCGCGTTCGGGGCATAGCCGGGCCGGGACCAGTGCCGGTGCAGGGTTTCCATGAAGGAAGAAATCCTGTCATATACATCGGAACCGGACTCGCCCTCGCGGAAGCGGTAGAAGAAGTGCCCGTAGGCGTTGCGGAGCTCTTTCTGGTCCTCGATGTCGCCGGCGATCTGAAAGTTGGCCCAGTCCTGTTCGCGCAGCCGCGGTTCCTCGATCACCCGCTCCACGAGCGGGCCGAGATTCAGCGCCTCGAGGGTCTGGTAGGCGCGCAGGTAGGGGGAGACGTAGACGCACACCGGGCGGCCGTCCAGCTGGCGCCGGACCTCCTCCCCGGCCGCGGTGGCCTGCTCCAGGCCCAGCGCGGTCAACGGGATCCGGTAGTCCGGAACACGGTTGTAGATCGAGGTGTCGGCATTGGCGGCAGACTGGCCGTGCCGGATCATGATGATTTTCCGGGGCGCACTCATAATCCCCAAGCATAGGGCTCCTAAAAGCAGGTGCCGCAGGCAAAACCCCGTTCGGCCGGTACCACGCGGGCACCAGCAAACTATCGGCAAGTGCAGGCAAGATAGAACCATGTTGGTTCCCTCCCGCCGTCGGCTGCGGTTCGAAGTGTTGATTGTCCTGGGGTTGTCGCTCGGGCAGTCCGCGATCTATTCCCTGGTGCAGTTGCTGGACAAGATGACCACGGCGCCGCTGGCCCAGGGGACATCCACCCTGAACCGCTCACAGAGCGCACGCGAATACTTCGACCTCACCTACCAGTTGCTGGACATCATCTTCGCCCTGGTCCCGGTGGCCCTCGTGATCTATTTCCTCACCGAGCACTGGCCGGCCGGTGAGCGCGGAACCTCGGCGTTCCGAAGGATCGGCTTCGACTTCGCCCGGCCCGGCAAAGACCTCCTGCAGGGGCTCGGACTAGCTGCGCTCATCGGCATTCCGTCCCTGGGGCTCTACGCCGTCGGCCGGGCGCTGGGGATCACGACGGCGATCATCCCCAGCGCCCTGGACGCGTACTGGTGGACCGTGCCGGTGCTGGTCCTGTCCGCGATCCGGCACGCGGTGGTCGAGGAAGTGATTGTGGTGGCGTACCTGCTGGACCGGCTCGGGAAACTGGGCTGGAGCGTGCCGGCGGCCATCGCCGCCAGCGCCCTGCTCCGCGGCAGCTATCACCTGTACCAGGGGTTCGGGCCGTTCATCGGCAACGCGGTGATGGGCGTGGTCTTCGCGCTCGTCTACACGCGGACCAAACGGGTGATGCCGCTGGTGATCGCCCACGCCATCCTGGACACTGTGGCGTTCGTGGGGTTCAGCCTGTTCGGCAGGGCCGTGGGCCTGGGCTGATGGCGTTGCCCGTACAGCCGGCGCCATCGGCAGGCCTTAAATGATCTCGGCCGCCGTCTCCTAGGTGACAACGTTGGCACCTAAGAGATGGCGGCCGAAGCGTGGGGCAGGTGGAGCGTTAGATCGTGACCGCTCCGGAGGCGGTCTCGAAGGTGACAGAGAGGATGCCGGGAGTCC
This sequence comes from Arthrobacter sp. P1_A5, assembly GCF_056406825.1. Classification (NCBI taxonomy): domain Bacteria; kingdom Bacillati; phylum Actinomycetota; class Actinomycetes; order Micrococcales; family Micrococcaceae; genus Arthrobacter; species Arthrobacter sp. P1_A5. The sequence goes on from NZ_JBFTZL010000216.1 coordinate 4,606, forward strand.
CGTGCGGCGCGATCCAGTTCACGGCGACGTCTTCCAGCGGCTTTTCAACCGGTTCGCCCAGCCACTCCGTGACGCGCGCGGCCGAACCGGCAATGGTCAGTGCGGACATCTTGACATCGCTCGCGTAGGCGTTGGACGGGTGCAACTCCGGGTCGCCCTCCCACTTGAGCATGTACGGCACCTGGGGGTCGGCGATGAGCCCCAGGATGCCGATCTGCTTCCAGATCAGTTCGCGGCCGTCGGGAAACTTCCGGTTGCCGTTGACGGCGGCGCGGCCGAGCCGCTCCTCGAACGGGGCCAGGTCGTCAACCTCGACGCACCAGCCCATCCAGCCGCCGCCGGCCTCGGAGCGTGCCCGGACGGCCTGGCCGAACGGGGCCTTGTCGGAGGCCGGGTGGTTCAGGACCTCCACGACTTCCAGGTACTTGTGTCCCGCGAGCGGGATAATCATGTTGCGTGTCCCGAAACGGGGGTGCACTCCACCCTTCACGGCTTCAACGCCGAGGGCAGACGCAATACGTTCAGTGGTGGCTGCCAAGCCATCGTGTTCACAGGCGTAAGAAACGTGATCCATGCGCATGCCATCATCTTGGCACTTTGTGATGGACCTCTCAGCTTAGGCTCCCCTAACCGTCATGGGACGTCCCGGGGCGCCGAACGCGGCGCCCCGGATGCTCCGTCACGGCAGCCCTCTTCATCTTCGTCACAAAGCTATCCAGGGCTCCGCCGCCATTCCTACACTGAAGCCAGGTCATGAGTGCCAGCGCACAGCCCCGGCTTGCTGGCCGGCAACCCTCGTATCGCGGTGGGGTGCCCCGGGTGAAGACCTGGCCGTCCGGCGCCCGCCGGAGGGCAAGCGCGGCGCCTGTTCCGGTTCGGGCCGAAAGCCCCGGCCGGTGCTGTGCCCAGTGACTCGAGGAGCACCAA
>NZ_JBFTZL010000217.1:0-5488 GCF_056406825.1 Arthrobacter sp. P1_A5
CGGTGGCACCGGTTGTTCCCTTACGCGTCTGTGTCCACCAACTGCGGGTAGACCGCTTCGAGGGGTGCGCTGAGTCCGGCCTTGAGCTGGACAGACGTGCCGTCGGCGAGGACCTCGTACTCCCCTGCCTCAGTGGCGTCGAACACGGTGCGCACCAGCACGGCCGGGTCGAGCTTCGGGCCGGTGGCGTGCGCGGCCATCGCGGTGTCGACGTATGCGACGTGGACGCCGACGACGTGCACGCCGGCGGGAGCGAGTTCGAGGCGGAGGGAGTTGGTCGCGGACCAGAGGGCGGCTTTGGTGGCGCTGTAAATGCCGGCGACGGCGTACCAGCTCAGGGCCGAGTGCATGTCGATGATCATCGCTCCGTCCTTCACCGACAGGACCGGAGCGAACGCGCGGGCGACGAAGAGAGGCCCGAGAAAGTTCGTCTCGACGTTCCTGCGGATCTCCTCGTCCGTGTGGGTGAGGATCCCGGCACTGGAGACCGACGCGCCGGCGTTGTTGATCAACACGGTCACATCCGGTGCCGCCTCGACCGCTGCCTGGATGGAGGCCGGGTCGGTGACGTCCAGGGCGAGCGGAACGATGCGCTCGTCGTTCCAAGTGCGGGGGGTGCGGGCGGACGCATAAACCTTTGCAGCTCCCCTGGCGAGGGCTTCGTGCACGAACTGCGTGCCGATTCCGCCGTTGGCTCCGGTGATGAGGACGACTGCTCCGTTAAGTGAGGGCATGGCTGTTTCTTCTTTCTGATCGGTACGGGGTATGTAAGGTCGGCGGCGGACGGCCCGCGGCAGACGATTAGGCGTGTGCCAGGGCCGGATAGTCGGTGTACCCGGCCGCGCCGCCGCCATACAGGGTTGCCGGGTCCACCTCGTTCAGTGGCGCACCAGTGCGCAGTCGCTCAACAATGTCGGGGTTCGCCAGGGCGAAGCGGCCCAGCGGCGCGATGTCCGCGAGCCCGGCGTCGATGTCGTCGGCAATCTGCTCACGGTCGCGCCCATAGCGGACGACGAGGGTGGCTGCAGGCCACGCGTCGCGGAAGGACCGCAGCAGTTCGTCGTCACCGAGGTGATGTACGTGCAGGTACGCAAGGTCCAGTGTGGCGAGTTCGCCGACCAGGTGGCGGTACTGTGTCCGGACGTCGGCGGGATCCCCTTCGTTGATTCCGCCCAGCGGGAACGCCGGTGAGATGCGGATGCCGGTCCGGTCTGCCCCGATCTCCTCGGCCACCGCGCGGGCGACCGCGACGACGAACCGGGACCGGTTCTCCACGGATCCGCCGTATTCGTCCGTGCGGTGGTTCGAGTTGGGCGAGAGGAACTGGTGGAGCAGGTACCCGTTTGCGCTGTGGATCTCCACGCCGTCCGCTCCCGCTGCGATAGCGGAGGCTGCGGCGTGGCGGAACCCGGCGATGGTGGCCTGGATGTCTTCGGCAGTCAGCTCACGCGGCACCGGCGTCTTCTGCGGGCCCGTTGGAGTGAACATGTCCTGCTCGGCCGAGATCGCCGATGGGCCAACGGGCTGACGGTGGTGCGGGGTGTTATCCGGGTGCGACATCCGGCCGACGTGCATCAGTTGGATGAACAGGGCTCCGCCGCCGGCATGGACCGTGTCGGCGATCTTTCGCCATCCCTCGATGTGTTCGGGAGTGTAGATGCCGGGGGTGTTCAGGTAGCCCTGGCCGTCCTCGGACGGCTGTGTGCCCTCGGTGATGATCAGCCCGAGCGAGGCGCGTTGGCCGTAGTACTCGGCGGCCAGTTCCCCGGGGGTGCCGTCCGGGTTTGCGCGGCTCCGGGTCAGCGGGGCCAGCGCGAGCCGGTGCGGCAGCCCCACATTGCCGAGGGTGAAGGGTTGCCAGAGGGAGGAAGTCATGTGTGCGGTCCTTTGCGTCGCGGGTAATAGCGCCACCACTCCGCCGGGACGGAACACCGGGGTTCGGCCCTTGCGTGGGAGAATGAACGAAGGAACACTCGAACCCACACAGTAGTGACTACACTCATAACTGAGTGCAGTCAGAATCTATTCCGGAGGATCCATCACCATGTCTCTCGCCTCCCAGCCGGTCGGACGGCGCGAGCGGAACAAGCAGCAGAAGCTGGACCGCATCACGGCCGCGGCAAGCGAACTGCTGGCCGAGCACGGCATCGAGGATGTCACGACCCAGCAGATCGCCGACAAGGCGGACATCGGCACCGGGACCCTGTTCCTTTACGCGAAGACCAAAGGCGAACTCCTCCTCCTCGTGCAGAACGCACACTACGCCGAAGCGCTTCAGCAGGGTCGGGCTGATGCCGAAACCACCCCGGATATCCTCGATGCGGTGCTGGCAATCGTACGGCCGATCGTGGAATGCAATCGCGTCCAGGTCGACAACGGACGCACGTACCTGCGGGAAATGGTCTTCGGTGATCCCGCGGAGCCCCGTCACGCTGAGGCCCTCTCCATCGTCGCGCAGACCGAGGAGGCCATCGCTGCCGTCCTGGGCAGGCAGGAGCTGCCTCGTGCGCAGGATGCCGCTACGACGGCCCGCATCGTCAGCGCCATCATGTTCCTCAGCATGGCAGCGACCGTGAACGCCGCATTGAGCATCGACGAGATTGTTCAGGACATCCGGACCCAGGTCGGCGTACTGCTGTCTCGCTGACACAATCAAGTGCTCGCACTAACGCCCGGTGTCCACCGATTGCCTGGGGTCGTGGATCGGCAGAAGAACGGCCACCGCTACTGTACTGAATGCGCAGCCTCTCACCGGGAGCGCGGTTCGCGGCATTCCGGGTTTTTAAGTCCGGCCGGGCAGCAGGTGGGGTCCCATCCGATCGGTCCGGGCCGCCATGAGTGCGTCGGTAAGCCGCCGGACGCCCCTTGCCCGCACTTCGTCTGTGGGCGGCACGGTGCAGGACTCGCTGGTGCAGGCCAGCAGCGCTGCCGTGACCTCCGCGATCAGAGCCGGGGATGGGCTAAACCGGTATCCGCCGTCGGCAGGGTCGTCAGAAGAATTCAGCGCCCTGGTGATGAACACGGCGGCCTGCGTCCTGCTCGCCATGCCGAGTTTCCTCAGAATGGTTGAGGTCAGATTCTTCACGGTCTTTTCCGCCAGCGACATTTCCTGGCTGATCTGGCGGTTGGTCAGCCCTCTCCCCAGTCGGATGGCGGTATTCATTTCCTGTCTCGTAAGGGTCAGGAGTCTCCTATCCAGGGACTGGGTTGCGGGCCCGACGAGCGGGGTAACGAGCGCGGTCCGGAACCGGCCGCTGTACGCGGTGTGCCCGGCCAGGGCACGGCGGATGAGCCTGAGCTGTTCGCAGCTGCCGTCCTGTTTGGACAGGCACCCCCATGCGCCGGCCAGAATCGAGTCGATCAGCACGGCTTCGTTGGCATCTCCGGTCATCAGGAGGCACCGGATGGTCGGGTCCGCCGCAGCGATGGCCCGGCACACGTCGGCACCTGAACCGTCGGGGAGCTCATCGTCAAGGATGACCAGTTCCGGGCGGAGGGCAGGGATTCGCCGGAACGCCCGGGGCGCGGATCCTGATTCTCCGGCGATGCTGAGACCATCGGACTCCAGCAGATGGCGCAGGCCCCGTCTCACGACCTCGTGGTCGTCCAGCAGATAGACGCCCCGGCCGGCCAAAGGGGGCGGCGGGTGGATTTCCGGTTCAGCCATCATCGCCATTACGTTCCTTCGCTTTTAAGGCACCGAAGGCGTGCTGGATGATCCCGTCCGGTCCCCATCCAGCGTGCATCCATGCGCACACTGCACGACAGGCCCCACGCTAAACCGATAGTGCCGACCCAACAAGGGGCCGCGTGGGTGGATCCGTGGCTTTTCTGAAGGTGTTCCGCAGACAACCGGTGTCGTAACCTCAGACCGCCACTAGAGGTCCGTCGGGGAGTATGGCCCAGAGCACGCTCGGGCGGCGTCGGGCGCTCCTGGACACTGCGCGCTTCTCCGATGGCGCTCATGCCTCCGTAGTTCGAACGTGTCGGCCGAGGATTTCGGCCCGTTTCCTGACCGCGCTAACGTAATCGGTGAAAGCCTGCTGCGTGTCGGACGCAAACTCCCGGAGCAGCAGCCCGCAAAGCGGGCCAGTGAACTCTTCTCTTACGAGCAGGTGCGTCATGCCGCCCACCGGTTCAAGCGTGAAGGTGCGCACCCCGGTGAGCAGGCCCAGAGGCAGGCCCTGGGTCCAGGTCATCACCTCGCCGGGCATCTGCTGGACACGCAGCCGGAAGGTGCGCTCCCCTCCGGTGTGGGTTCGGATTCTGATGGTGCCACCGTTGCGCAACTCGCCCCTGATGTGCGTAATGCCGGATTCCCATACGGTGAAGTTCCGTGCATCGGTGATGACGTCCCAGACGGTGGAGCTTCGGGCTTTGATCAGCGTCTCGGCCCCGACCGAGTGCCGGGCCATGCTGTGACCCTGCCCGAGCGGGCGCCGGGTTGTGGGCACCTGGTCTGTAGACATCAGCACGCAGCCCAAGGCATTGGCCGCAGGACCGGACCGCCGACGCGACCAGCCAGGCATCGGCATTCTCCACGGCCGATAGCGCCGGCTACGGGCAGCGCCGGGTTCTGGACGGCCATGACACCGCAGCCCTCCGCGGCCGGCAGACCGTGCATCACCAGCACGAGGCTCCCTACTGATTCTTCAGACAAGGGGTTCTCCTTTTCTAAACGGAGTGACAGCCGGTTAGTAGCCCGGCTTCCTGTGGGCAGCCAGAGAGTCCACTGATCGGGTTATTCCTCGCAGCCTCTGCCGGTCCGAACCGCCTGCGGGAACGCCCTCGACGGCTGGCAACCGGCCACCGTGCCGCCCAATGGCATGGAGCGACAGTCTGGCGGTTGCGCAGAAGGACACCGCACCCTGGTCGAGGACTAAGACACCACCTCGTCCATGGTCATTGCATCTGCTGCCAAGCGGTACTGGGTCGATGGCGCTCTCAGACCAGAGCCTTGGTCTTGATTCTTTCGAATTCATCAGCGCTGATTGTTCCGGAGTCCCGAAGAGCCGTGGCTTTGGAGATCTCGTCGCTCGGACTAGGTGCAGCGACGCTGCGGATGTAAGCATCCGAGGCCTCCCGGTTCTCCTGGGCCCGTGCCATGGACCGCTCCGTCATGCCCCTACCGCGGGCAATCACGTAGACCAGCACACCCAACAAGGGCACGAAGACCAGGAAGAGGATCCAGACGGCTTTCCACCAGCCGCTCAGCGTGTCGTCGCGGAACAAGTCGCCGATGACGGCGAACAACGCCCAGAGGAAGGCGATGAACGCGTATACGAGGAAGAACCACCAGAAAATATCCCAAAAGTTTTCCCAGAAACTCATGTCAACTTCCCTGCTTTCTGTAGGAGCGGTGTGGGGCGGGAATGCAGCCGGGCAGGACTGAGGCTAGCTGCAGACCTGCCCGGAGGGGCCTTGAGGTCAGCATTTAGTCGCCGCCTGGAGGTCACTGACCGCGGCCTGGACGTTGGCGGCGTCGTCC